>QZKO01000063.1 GCA_003599505.1 Nitrospiraceae bacterium
CCCTCTGCCCTACACCCTGATTTATTATGGCAAAGAAGATCAAAATAAAAACGAAAAAACAAAAGAGCGCAGACTTTGAAACAGCCCTGCGATATTACCGGTCCGGAGATCTTCGGCAGGCTGAAATGACATGCAGACAGATACTGGACCGGCAGATAGATCATGCTCACGCATGGAATTTGCTTGGAGGCATTCTGTGCAAAACAGGACGTCATAAAGAAGGGATGCGGCATATTGACAGAGCTATTCATTTTAATCCGGATAATTTCATTTACTATTTTACGCTCGGAAACGCATTTGCGGATATTGGCATGCCGGATAATGCTATCGTTAATTACAACCGTGCGTTAATGTTAAATCCCGGCAATGCTTATATTTACTCTAATCTGGGGAATGTTCTTAAAAGTAAGGGGCTTCTGGATGAGGCGATAGATACTTATAAAGAAGCCTTAACAATAAACCCGGATAATGCCGAGGCATACAACAATCTTGGCATTGCGCTTAAAGACAAAGGTGCGCTGGATGAGGCCATAGATAATTATGAAAGGGCTCTGTCATTAAAACCTGATTATGCCGGAGCTTATGGCAATCTCGGAAATGCGCTTTTGGATAAAGGCATGTCAGGGGAGGCGATCGAATGCTACAGGAAAGCTCTGTCATTAAAACCTGATTATGCTGATATGCATGACGGTCTGGGCAGAGCACATATTATCGCAAAGGATTTTAACAGAGGATGGGAAGAGTATGAATGGAGACTGGAGACCATAGAGGCGCCGCCCCTTATCAAACCCAAATGGGACGGCAGCTCCCTGAAAGAAAAGACTATCCTTGTATACCCGGAGCAGGGCTATGGAGATACCCTGCAGTTTGTCAGATACCTGCCGAAGCTGTATGATGACTTTGGAGCAAAGAAGGTTTTATTCATTCCACAAAAGGGGTTGGAACAATTGCTTAGAGAAAGTGATCTGAAGGCGGAAATACTCGATGCGTCAGTCCTGGGAGAATCCCTGACAGATTTCGGTCTTATTAAAGAAGATATGGAATACGATACAAACATTCATCTTTTGAGCCTGCCCCGGATATTTAAAACAAACCTTGAAAACATTCCGTTTAAGGGCAAGAGATATCTGAAAGCGAACCCTGAGAAAGTTGAATGGTATCGCAAGAGATTCTTTTCTACTACCCCCTACCCCCTGCACCCTACACCCTTAAAAGTCGGTATCTTCTGGCAGGGGAATCCTTTCTTTGAATATGCTGTGAATAAGGCAGTGCCGCTGTCCTTTTTTTACCCGATTACCAAACTACCCAATGTCAAGGTCTATTCATTGCAGAAAGGACACGGAACAGAACAACTTAATGACGTGCCTGAAGATATAAGCATAGTCAACCTTGGAGAGACATTCAATGATTTTTCAGACACCGCCGCGGCAATAGAAAATCTGGACCTTGTAATCACGATCGACTCCGCTGTAGCGCACCTGACAGGTGCGATGGGCAAAAAAACATGGCTTTTGCATCCGCCTTTTGCCGAATGGCGCTGGCATCTGGATATGGATTATAGTCCGTGGTATGAGGATTTTAAAATATGCAGGCATAAGGAATATGGAAAGAAGGACTGGGAAGAGATGATGGAGAGGGTGGTGGAAGAACTGAAGAAAGCGTGTAGCGTGTAGGGGGTAGCATATAGGGAAATACTACACGCTAACAGTTATGGCAAAAAGTGCCGGCATTACAATCCGGTTTGCTCTGTATATTTTTCAATAAGCGCCTTAATTTCTTTAACGAAATTTTCCATGGGGGCAAAATCCATGGTTCGACAAGCTCATCTCCTGTTGCTTGATGTTAGCATTGACATAGTTAACCAATTAAGTTACATTTAATATGTAACTAATTAGTTACATAAAAGGAGCACTTATGAAAGCAAAAGCGCACATTGTTCTGGCGCCTGAGATATTGGAAGAAGTCGATCAGATTGCCGGCAAGAGAAGAAGAAGCTGTTTCATCGAAGAAGCCACACGGGAAAAGCTGGAAAGGGAAAAATTCCTGAAAGTCCTGGATGAAACGAAAGGTGCGTGGAAAGACAAAAGCCATCCTGATCTGAAAGGCCCCGGGGATATGGAACTGTATGTAAGAGAGAAGAGGCGTTCTTATCAGAAAAGATTAAAAGGAATTCTAAGTGAATAGATTCCTTTTGGATTCCGATGTCATCATCTGGCATTTGCGCGGCAGGGAAGAAGTTACTAACACGCTGAAAGATATGCAGCAATTCGGTCTGCCTGCCTGCTCTGCCCTTTCCGTTCTTGAAGTTCAAATCGGCGTCAGGAGCGGGGAAGAAGAAAAAACTAATATCTTTCTGAAATCCTTAAGAATTTTTGATGTTAATGCTGAAATTGCAAATAACGCGGCCCGCCTGATCCGGACACATAAGAAAAAGGGCATAACTCTAAATTTACCCGATGCCGTCATAGCAAGCACCTGCCTTCTGCATGACCTGATTCTGGTTTCTTACAACACAAGACATTATCCGATTGATAACATGAAATTCCATCAGCCGCCTCCATTTTAAGACCTTGATTAAAAAATGCAGCGCTATTTATGATAAGTAATGGCTTGGTGAAACTGCCATGTGAATCCGGTGATTTCACCAAAAATAAATATTCATTTAAATAATCCACAGTCAGAAAAAGACATAAATTTAAGTGGTTATAGTTTTAGCATTTTTTTTGCTTAAATAGTAATGGGTAGGTGCCGCTATTTAATCTGGATTATGGGACCTGTCAATTGTCCTGATATTCATCACCTGAAGATAAATGGCAAAAGGAGATTTAGTTTTGAGCAGTGAGTTGGAAGGAAAGAATAATACTGTCTGGCATCACGCGACCGTAAGCCGCGCCCGCCGCGAAAGGCTGAATAACCATAGAAGCGCAGCGTTATGGTTTACAGGACTTTCCGGGGCCGGCAAATCTACCCTTGCTCACGCCGTGGAAGAAGAACTTCACCGGCTGGGTTGCCGCACTTTTGTATTTGACGGAGATAATGTAAGGCATGGCCTGTGTTCGGATCTCTGCTTTACAAGAGATGACAGGACTGAAAACATAAGACGCATCGGGGAGATGGTCAGGCTTTTTGTTGACGCGGGTATAATTGCAATGACAGCGTTTATATCTCCTTTCCGTTCCGACAGGCAAAAAATACGCGATCTCCTGAAAGACGACTTTATTGAAATATACTGTCGTTGTCCTTTGAAAATATGTGAACAGCGTGATGTTAAAGGACATTATCACAAAGCAAGGGCAGGCAAGATTAAGGAATTCACGGGGATATCGTCTCCGTATGAGGAGCCTGAAAAACCGGAGCTTGCGCTGGATACAGGCAA
The DNA here is from genome assembly GCA_003599505.1 of Nitrospiraceae bacterium. GTDB lineage: Bacteria > Nitrospirota > Thermodesulfovibrionia > UBA6902 > UBA6902 > SURF-23. The sequence goes on from QZKO01000063.1 coordinate 3,377, forward strand.
TGCGCCTCTTGAAGAATGTGTGGAAAGAATCATTACTCTGCTGATTGAAAGAGGAATTGTAAAAATATGACACAGACTGTCAATCAGCATTAGCCGGAATCCGACTGTTATTACCTGTTAGTGTCTTAAAGGTAACATGAAAGAAGAGTTAATAAATTTGAACTATAAGGGAACAGGAAATATGGGATGTGTCCCTGAAAAAATAGAAGTAGAACTCTCAGCAGGGTTTAATAATGATAATGTCCCGTCAATCCGGTTGTTCTATCTGCAATTATTCAATTACCTTGAATCGAGTAAGCTTAATTATCATGTTTATCCTTCATATAGTAGTGTTGATAAAATTATTATTCCAAGGAAACAAGAAAAATATACCCATATCCTGAAATATCATTCCCGGGAAACGGATTCCAGCATAATAAATATCAAGATTTCTTACCTTCCTGATTTTTTCTACTTTGATAAAACCGGATATTCGGGTTGGGCAGAGATAGCTAACAGACATTTTCCATTCGAGGAGTTGCCTTCAAATTATGTGAATGATGAATTTGCCAATCTGGCAACTACTTATGTCAAAAATAATATAAGCAAATACTTTCAAGAAAAAAGAGAGAATAATCTGCGTCTGCCTGACAAATTTATATTCCTGGCAACGCAGATAGAAGACGATACCGTTGCGGAACTGTCATATATTAAAATTTACGATTTAATCAGAAACTGTTCGGAGATTATACCTCGTTTAGGTTACGACCTGGTAATTAAGAGACATCCATACTGCAAATCGGAAATGATATCCGATCTTCTGAATGAAGCAGGCAAAAACAGGCATATTCATATTGTCAATTATTCAATCCATGACCTCATTGAAAGAAGCGCTGCCGTTATTGTCGTCAACAGCGGAGTCGGGATGGAAGCATTATTGCATCTTAAGCCTGTAATAACCTGCGGCCATTCGGATTATCACTGGGTTACCCACGTGATGAAAAATCCGGAGGAATTGTTTCGTTTACCGACTGTTATTAATACGTTTTGTGAACATGACAGAGAAAAGATCAGAAAATTTGTTGTTTATTTCTTTAAAAAATATTTGATTGAATTAAATAATATACACAGTTTCGAGAACGCATTCAGAAGGGTCGGCATTATTAAAACTGATAACAAAGTCGCGCATACCGGAAAAATCGATTTTTCTTTGACGCCTGTCGATGAGATCATTGCACAAACACATGCCGATTATAGCGAGGCGGCTGATCCAGAAGACATTAAAAAATTCATTACTGATGTCCGCAGCGCATTTCTTGTCAGTTTTCCCAGAACCGGCAGTCACTGGCTGAGGATGATCGCAGAGCTTTATTTCGACCGCCCGCTGCTTACCCGTATTTTTTATAAGCATAAGAATGATGATTATCTCTTTTTACATGACCACGACCTTAACCTGAATATCGAACGCGAGAATGTTATTTACCTTTACCGCGACCCTGTCGATACTGTCTTTTCACAATTAAGTTATTACGGAGAAGATATTAAGGACCGGGAAAGAGTCGAATACTGGGCTCAGGAGTATGGCAAACATCTCTCGAAATGGTTAATTGAAGAAAAATTTACTGAGCGGAAACTGATCTTAACATATGAAGAAATCAAAGATAATGCCCTCGATGTAATCCGGAGGCTCGCAGAATATTTTAATGTTCCATTTGACACAGAAAGGGCAAAAAGCGTTCTTGATCACATTTCAAAGACCGCCGTGCGTAAGAAAACCGAACAGCATGACTCCCAAGTGCTGAATGTTACATCGAATTATGAGCAAAAGCGTAAAGACTTCAGAGGGAAACATACTGATTTTATCCGGGAATTGATTTTACATAACTATCCACGTTTGGAGTCATCGTTTGACATAAAAAAAAATATAGCGACTGCCGGTACATCTAAGGAACATATAGAAAACAACAAACAGCATACACAACTGCCGCCATGCGATAACGATAAAACAGACAATCCGGATAAAATTCCGGTCCGGCTCTACTACATACCAAACGGCAACGATTATCATATCGCCGAACTTCTGCAAAACATATTTGCCGTGGTTAAACCCTTTGGCTGTAAAGATGTCATGGATTATATCGAACGCCGTATCCTTGCTTATAAGACCCCAGGTGCGTCGCAACTGATGTATGAGGAAGTCAGTCAAATGCAACCGGATATTGTATATGTTGAATCAGGTTACAACATAGAGCCGGCCTTCCTGCAAAGAATTCGATCCGAACTCGGCATCCCGGTCACGATGTGGTTTGGAGACGCGTGTATAAATCAAAGTTTTATTGACCGTATTCTTAATTATACGCAAACAGTGGACTGGCAGATAGTAGTCGACACGCGCGTGATTGAAGAAGCTGAAAAACGCGATATAAAAAATATAGAATTTGTCCCTTTCTTCGGATATGACCATTATTTCTATCCTGCAGAAAAAGAAAAATCCGTTGATATACTCTTCACCGGAAAGAGTTACAGCAATGATTTTGAAACGTACCCGTCTGCAGAGGAGCGTATATCGTTCATGCTCCGGGTCAATGAAGAATTCGGAGAACGATTAAAAGTTGTCGGTGAAGGCTGGGAGAAGTACGGACTGAATAATTACAGCAGCCACAGAGTGCCTGAATGGGAAATCAATGAACTTAATAACAGGTCGAAAATCATTCTTAATTATGACGCAGTTGAGGTTCAGGGTTTTACATCCTGCAGAATATACCACGCCCTTCTGAGCAAAGCGTTTATCATTACAAAAAAATATCCGGGTATAGAGAAGTTCTTTATCAACGGTAAACATCTTGTCTGGTTTGAGACCCCGGAGGAAGGGATTGAGCTTATTAATCATTATCTGGAAAGCCCCTCCGGGCGTATGGCGATTGCTCAAAACGGTTATGACCACATACACCGCAATGGATGGAAATTCAGCAACATTGCAAAATATCTCGTCAACCGGGGACTGAAGCGTGAAACGCGCCGGTTCTCTGCTATCTATGCGGGATATTCACAGGCATTACCACAAAAAATAAAATCCGGAACAGAACCAGCCCGTGAAACGCCTGTCCGGAAAAACCGCTATAAAATCTCGGCTATCGTCTCAACTTATAACTCTGAACGTTTTATCCGGGGCTGCCTTGAAGATTTGGAAGCACAAACCATTGCGGACAAGCTGGAGATCATTGTCGTTGACAGCGGCTCGCAGCAGAACGAGCGTGCGATAGTTGAAGAATTCCGGAAAAAGCATGACAACATTGTATATATACGCACTGAGAAAAGAGAAACCATCTATGCGGCATGGAACAGGGCTGTTAAAATCGCAAGCGGAGAATATATCACAAATGCCAACACGGATGACCGGCATGCGCCGGACATGCTTGAAAAGCTGGCTTCGGCGCTGAATAAAAACGAGGACGTCGCGGCAGTCTATTCTCATTTTTATATAACCGGGAAAGAAAACCAGACCTGGGCGACCAAAACGCCTGCAGACGCTTCGACATGGAATCCCCAATATTCAAGAGAAGAATTATTGACAAGGTATTTTCTCGGCCCCCAGCCGATGTGGAGGAAGTCTCTTCATAATGAATATGGGTATTTTGATGAAACTTTCAAGGTGGCCGGAGATTATGAGTTTTTTCTCCGCGTGTCGCAAACCCACAAATTCCTGCTGATCCCCGAACCGCTGGGACTGTATTTGCTTTCGGAAAAAAGCCTGGAAAGGGAATCAGGGACGGTTGATAAGGAAAATGACAGGATATGGAATTTATACCGCAGCCAAAAGAATATAATACGAAAACCTGTTGCGCCATCGGGGATAAAGACTACGGTTTTTGTAATCACTATCGGCGACCCTTCTTTCCCGTACTGCAAAAAAGCAATAGCGGAGCAGACCTATAAGAGCTTTAAACCGGATTTTATTGAAAACTTCAGGCCGGTCAGCGCAGCCGATCAGGAAATGATAAACCGCTGCGATACGGAATATTTCATTAAAGTAGATGAGGACATGATTCTATACCCTGATGCCGTTGAAAAAATGGAGAGGATTATGGAGTCGGCTCCGGATGACATCGGCATGATCTGTTTTCACCTTTACGATGAAGACCGCGAACAGAACATTCAGGGGATCAAGATATTCCGGACTGAACTTGCAAAAAATCTTATGATGCGTGATCTCAGAGCAAGTGATATGGACCTGTTAGAGCAGATGCATGACAGAGGAGTCAAGTGGATTATCCATCCTGAAGTCATGGGCAGGCATGGCGTAATATATACCCCTGAAACGATTTACAGAAGATACAAGTCAATGTATGAAAAAGATATAAGCGTATGGAATATTTTTACTGATGATATAAGAAAAAAAGCCGACAGGTACCGGCAGACCGGGGACATACTGCAATTGTTTGCGCTGTTAGGCGCCTTTCATGGAATTTTAAACGCGCCTCATGTCCAGGATAAAGAGGCAAAGGATTTCATGACTTATAATCTCAGGGAGCTTGATGTTTTAAAAAGGCTGTTTATCGAAAACCCTCCATATGCAAGCAGTTACGATGATAAACGAAGAGTTCAGGGTTTTTCCAATCACCCCATACCGATTGAGAAGGTTAAGTGGAAAACATTACCCGGCACAAAGCCGGAAGTATCCGGCATCTCAGCCGTCAATTCCGGTTTACGTCTGAATATCCTCCATACAGTCGAATTTTATTCCCCCCACGTCGGCGGAGCGGAAACAGTCGTTCAGCAGATATCGGAAAGGCTCGCTAAACGGGGACATCATGTTGAAGTCGCAACAACGCATATCCCGGAAAGGACTTTTCATGAATTGAACGGCGTGCTTGTTCAGAGCTTTGACGTCAGCGGCAGTATGGCAAACGGGATACAGGGTCAGGATTTTATGCGCTATCAGGAATTCCTGCTCGAGCATCCGTGCAATATTATGATGAACTATGCCGCCCAGCAGTGGGCGACCGACCTCGCCTTTAATGCTGCGGAACAGACAAGAGACCGAAGGGTTAATATCATCGCTCCCTGCGGCTATTCAGCGCTGATAGATCGCAATACGATCAGGTGGCATAATTTCGAGCATTATTTCAACTGCATTATTCCAAGATTCATTCCTCTATATGACGCCGCGATTTACCATTCGGCCCTGTATAAAGATTACGAATACGCGCAGGATCACGGTTTTTCAAACAGCGTAGTTGTCCCAAACGGTGTTGACGAAGAAGAGTTTACAAATAAAACCGGGATTGACTTCAGGCAAAAATACGGCGTTGACACAAGATACTTCGGACTTTGCGTTGCCAACTACTTTGAAGGAAAAGGCCATGACCGGGTTATCGAATGCGTAAGACAGATGAACCGTAAGGATTTTACGCTGGTATTTATAGGGAAAGAAGGCAGCGAACTGCAAAAACTTAAAACTCAGGGCGAAGGGCTGAATGTGCGCTTCTGCGTCAATGTCCCGCGCGAGGAGACGTTGGCGGCATATCACGAGGCGGATGTATTCCTGTTCGGCTCGTATATTGAAGCCTCTCCGCTCGTTATCATCGAGGCCAAGGCTTCAAAGACCCCGTTTGTTTCCACAGACTGCGGAAATGTGAGGGAGTGGCAGGGAGGAATCGTCTGCGCACCGGAGGAGATGGCGGCAAACGCTAACAGGATTCTTGACGACGAAGACTTGAGGAAACAGCTTGCCCATGAAGGCTGGAGGGAATGGAAAGACAGGCTCACGTGGGAATCAGTTGTGGACAAATATGAAGACCTGTATCTCAAAAAATACCATGAAAAGGCCGGGGCCGTCAAAAGCCTGCATGAAACTGCGGCTCCGTCAAAAGCGTCCGTTACGGGAGTAATCTTCAGCAAAGACCGCCCTTTGCAGCTTGACGCAACTCTGCGCTCTTTCTATCTGCACTGTAAAGACGCAGATAAGGTTTCTCTTAAGGTTTTGTATGCGGTCTCAGGCGAACCGTTTAACGATGCATATGACGCACTGAAGCGCGAGCATCCTCATGTCGTTTTTATAAAAGAAAGTGACTTTAAGTCAGATTTTCTGTCATCGCTGCAAGGCAACGGCTACGTGCTTTTCCTTGTAGACGATAACATCTTTGTGCGTGATTTCAGGATGTCTGATGTAACATCCTGCCTTAATGACCATCCTGACGCTCTCGGTTTTTCGCTCAGGCTCGGCAGGAACACTACATACTGTTATGCCCTCGATAAGAATCAGAAGCTGCCGGAATTTCAATTTCTTAAAGACGACATTCTGAAATATGACTGGACTAACGGAGAATATGATTTCGGCTATCCGCTTGAGGTTTCAAGCTCGGTTTACAGAACATCTGAAATACTTCCGTTTATAAATCGGTTTCCGTTTTTCAACCCAAATTCTCTTGAGGCGTTTATGGCGGATAATTCGTCTGTATTTAAAGACATGAAGCCGGCGCTTTTGTGCTATCCTTCATCCATAACCTTTTGCGCTCCTCTTAATAAAGTGCAAAACACCGCCGGAACAAACAGGGCAAGTTCCGAAATATCTTATAAAGCTGAAAATTTATCCAGGCTGTTTTCAGAGGGCTGCAGGATTGATGTTTCAGCATACAACAATTTTGCTCCGAATGCATGCCATCAGGAAGTTGAACTGAAGCTGACGCCTGTTCAAAAAAAAATTCATAAAGATAAGCCACTTGTTTCAGTGATCATCCCCTGCTACAATCAGGCGCATTTCCTGCCGGAAGCGGTCGAAAGCGTCGTGAACCAGACATACGCTGAATGGGAATGCATCATCATCAACGACGGCAGCCCTGACAGCACCGGTGAAGTTTCAAAAGGACTGATTTCAAAATATCCCGGCAAAAAAATTATTTTACTCGAAAAACCGAATGGCGGGCTTGCGGATGCGAGGAATTACGGCATAAGAAATTCAAAAGGCAAATACATCCTGCCGCTGGATTCCGATGATTTAATCGATCCTGAAATGCTGGAAAAGACCGTCGCCCTGTTGGAGACTCACCCTGATATTTCCATCGCGTTTACCGGGATGAAAGAGTTCGGCGTCAGAAACGCGATTCATTACCCGACCGAAGTCGATTTAAACACATTACGTTTTCAGAATTTTTATTATTATTGTTCGCTTTACCGCCGGGAGGTTTGGGAAACTGCCGGAGGATATAACCCGAACATGATCTGGGGGTACGAAGATTGGGATTTCTGGATAGGCTGCATGGAAAAAGGTTTTCGCGGCAAAAGGATTACAGACCCCCTTTTTCTTTATCGTGTGAGAGAAAGCAGCATGTATACAAAGGCCTTTGAACATGATGCCGAGCTCAAGGCAAGAATTGTTTTGAACCATCCCGGCATTTATGACAGCAGCGAGATAGAACGGGCAAAACAGGTTTTGTCTCAAGCCGGTTCACAATCAGGAGACAAAACCGCTTCTCCATCAGCATCACCTAAAGTCTCCGTCATCGTCCCGACATACAACCGTCCTGAAATGCTTGCCGGGGCACTGAAAAGCATATTGAATCAGACATACAAGAACGTAGAAGTTATCGTCATAAATGATGGGGGTACAAACGTAGAGGACGTCATCGCGTCCGTCAATGAAAACAGGAATATTGTTTATATTGAACATAAGACAAATAAAGGCACTTCAGCGGCGAAAAATACAGGCATCAATGCGGCGAAGGGGAAATATATATCCTATCTTGATGATGACGATATTTATTATCCGGAACATCTTGAGACACTGGTTAATTTTCTGGAATCAAGTGATTGCAGGGTAGCTTATACAGATGCCCTCAGGGCAAATCAGCAAATACACGACGGCAGATATATAACTGTAAGCAAGGAATCAGCGAACACTTCCGATTTTGATTATGACCGAATATTGAATGAGAATTATATTCCCGTGCTTTGTTTCATGCAGGAAAAATCCTGTCTTGACGAGACCGGACTTTTCGACGAAACCCTCGGCGCCCATGAGGACTGGGACTTATGGATGAGGATGTCGAGGAAATTCAAATTCGGCCATATCAGAAAGATTACCTGTGAATTTTCATGGAGGATGGATGATTCAAAGCTCACATTTCGTAATAAGGATGTAATGGATTCCACCAGACAAATCGTATTTCTGAGGGGACAAAAAATGAAGAAAGAGGCGGATGCCTCACCCCGGAACAAAGAACGTCAACTCAAAATCCCCTCTACCACCCTCGTCTGCATTGACTGCATAAACCATGACCTCTCCATCAAGGCGTTAGAGCATTGTATGGATATTTGCGGCTTTGACAAGACGATATTCTTTACGGACAGGGATTTCAATCTCGGCAGCGGCCTCGACGTCATAAAGATTCCGCCTCTATCTACAAAGGAAGATTACTCGCGCTTTGTCATAAAGAAGCTCAATAATTATATCCATACGGATTTTGCGCTGATGATACAGTATGACGGATTCATAATGAATCCTTCAGTATGGACGCCGGAATTCCAGAAATATGATTATATAGGCGCAAAATGGCATTGGTATAACGACGGTTATAACGTAGGTAACGGCGGGTTTTCCATGCGCTCAAAACGCCTGATGCAGGCGCTTATGGATGAATCCATTAACGCAAGCTCGGTTGAATACGGCGAAGACACGCTTATATGCAGGACCTATCGCGGTCTTCTTGAGGATAAATACAACATTAAATTTGCCCCTGAACATATAGCCGACAGATTTTCTTATGAACGTTCGGATTTCACTGGTGATCATCCCTTCGGCTTTCACGGCCTTTTTAATATGTGGCGGTATTTAAGTCCTGAGCATATCCCTGATTTCATAAGCAAACTTTCACCGAAGACGCTGAATTCCATCGAAGCCTTCGAATTCGGGATGAACTGGCAGAGATTGGGGCAGACAAAAACCGCTGAGATTATTTACCGCAAGATACTTGAATTCAATCCTGGCAACGCAAATGCTTCAGGAGCACTTGGACAGCTTACAGAGATAACGCCTTCAAAAAAAGCAGGCAGGAACGACCCCTGCCCCTGCAGCAGCGGCAGGAAGTACAAGAAGTGCTGCGGGGGAACAGACAGGGTGTAGGGCAGAGGGTATAGGGTGTAGTATTTAGCTTTGCATTGCTGCCCCCTACTCCCTACCCCCTGAATTATTATGGCAAAGAAGATAAAAATAAAAGCAAAGAAGCAAAAGAGCGGAGACCTTGAAACAGCCTTGCGATATTACCGGTCCGGCGATCTTCGGCAGGCTGAGATAATGTGCAGGCAAATACTGCAACGACAGCCGGATTATTCAGATGCATGGTATCTTATGGGTTTAGTTGCCGGACAATCACGACGTTACGACGATTCAATAGATTTTATCGGCAAGGCTATCCATATAAATCCCAGGGTATGTTTTTTTTATAATGATATCGGTGTTTCGTACCGGTCTGCAGGCCGCCTGAATGAAGCTATTAAAAGCTTTAAGGCGGCGGTTGAACTAAAGCCTGAATTTGCAGTGGCTTACGACAATCTCGGCGCAGCCTTACAGGATATGGGCAGATACTCTGAAGCGATAGAGAACTTCAAGAAGGCTGTGTCTTTGAAACCCGATTATTCTGTTGCGTACGGCAATTTAGGGAATGCGCTCAGGGAAAAAGGTCTCCTGGATGAGGCGATGGTAAATCTGAGGAAGGCTTTGTCATTAAGCCCCTATGATGCTGTAATCCATAATAATATCGGGCTTGTGTTGATAGAAAAAGGACAGCATGATGAGGCGATTAAAAGCTTAAAAAAGGCTTTATCATTAAAACCGGATGATGCCATTGCCTGTAACAATCTCGGAATTGCCCTTAAAAAAAAGGGCATGTTTGATGAGGCTATAGAGCACTACAAGATGGCATTGAAATTAAATCCTGATTATGCTGATGCGCATTATAACCTTGGAATTACACTTAAAGAAAAGGGCATGGTAGATGAGGCCATAGAAAATTACGAAAAGGCTCTGGAGTTGAAACCTGATTATTTATTGGCATACAGCAATCTTGGAATTGCGCTTAAAGACAAAGGCATGGTAGATGAGGCCATAGAATACTATCGGAAGGCTTTAATGTTAAAGCCTGATTATGTTGAAGCATATAATAATCTGGGACTTGCACTTGCACAAAAAGGGATGACAGATGAAGCGATAGGATATTATCAGAAGGCACTTATATTAAAACCTGATTTTGCTGATACATACATCAATCTCGGAGTTGCGCTTAAAAAAAGAGGCATGGTAGATGAGGCCATAGAACACTATCGTAAGGCACTAATGTTAAAACCTGATTGTGTTGAGGCATATAATAATCTCGGTGATGCACTTACTGACAAGGGCAAGATAGATGAGGCTATAAAAAACCTTGAGGAGGCATTGAAATTAAACCCTGATAATGCAGAGGCATATAATAATCTTGGAAACGCACTTAAGGAAAAGGGAATGTTAGAGGAATCAATAGGGAATTATGGAAAGGCTCTGGCATTAAAACATAGTTATGCAGATGCGTATAATAATCTTGGACTTGCATTTGGTGATAAGGGAATGGTTGTTCAGGCAATTGAGCACTGTAAAAAGGCTGTTTTGCTTGAACCGAATCCCGATAACAATGCAAATTTAGGGATGGTATATCTTCTTGCAAAGGATTTTGAAAATGGCTGGAGAGAATATGAATGGAGGCTGAAAGTTATCGATGTCCCGTCTTTAATAAAGCCCGAATGGGACGGCAGCTCCCTGCAAGGAAAGACTATCCTTGTTTACCCTGAGCAGGGCTATGGTGATACCCTGCAGTTTGTCAGATACCTACCTAAACTGTATGAGGACTTCGGGGCAAAGAAGGTTATATTCATTCCGCAAAAGGGGCTGGAGCAAATACTTAGGGAAAGTGACCTGAAGGCAGAGATACTGGATTCTGACACATCTCCTGATGCCCTTAAATACGAAACAAACATCCATTTGTTAAGCCTGCCCCGGATATTCAAGACAAACCTTGACAACATTCCGTTCAGACAGAAAAGATATTTGGAAGCAAACCCTGAAAAGGTTGAATGGTATCGCAGTAAATTTTTTACTACACCCTACCCTCTACACCCTCAGCCCTTTAAGATCGGTATCTTCTGGCAAGGCAACCCCGGTCTCAAGCCCGACAGAAACAGGTCCATGCCGCTGCATTATTTTTATCCTTTATGCAGACCGCCGGGTGTTAAAATTTACTCTTTACAAAAGGGACACGGCGTCGAACAGCTTAAAGATTTGCCTGATGATATAGATATCGTAAATCTTGGAGATACCTTCAATGATTTTTCCGACACGGCAGCAGCCATAGAGAATCTGGACTTGATGATAACTGTGGACACCGCAATAGGACATTTATCAGGGGCTATGGGGAAGAAAACATGGATACTGCTTCCTTCTCATGCGGAATGGAGATGGCATCTGGATATGGATTACAGCCCGTGGTATGAGGATGTGAGGTTATTCAGGCATAAAGAACCGGGCAAGAAAAACTGGGAAGAGATGATGGAAAGGGTAGTGGAAGAACTACAGGGAGTAGGGCTCAGGGGGTAGGGGCAGGGAAGTTAAGCTGAGCAATACTACACCCTATTCCCTCTGCCCTACACCCTGATTTATTATGGCAAAGAAGATTAAGATCAAAACAAAGAAACCGCAAGGCTTAAAAGCCTTTGACATCGCTCTTCAACATTATCAATCAGGCAATCTTAAGCAGGCCGAGATGGTGTGCAGACAGATATTAGACCGGCAGCCGGAACATTCGGATACATGGCATTTGCTCGGTGTAATTGCACATCAACTCGGGCGGCATGAAGCTGCAATTCAGTTTATCAAAAAAGCCGTCCATATAAATTCCGATGTAACTTCTTATTATAATGATCTCGGTCTGGCATATGCCTTTAAAGGGGATATGGAGGATGCGATAACGTTCTTCAAAAAAGCCCTCGATGTGAAGGAAAATGCTGCGAGTTATATGAATCTGGGTAACGCATATGCTGAAAACGGCATGTTTGACAAAGCAATAGAGAGCTACAAATGCGCTCTTGAATTTGAACATGACAATCCCGACATTTTTTATAACCTTGGAGAGAGATATTTAACCGAGGGGGTTTTCCATAAAGCGATTGACTGTTACAGGAAGGCAACAGAATTAAGAACCGATTTCTTTGAAGCCTTTTGTGGTTTGGGAAATGCATTGTGGGCAACAGGTGAGATCGTTGAAGCAAGAAAGAGCTATGAAATGGCCGTGGCGTTAAGAAAGGATGATGTTCTTGCGCATACCAATATTGCGCATCTGCATCTTATTTTGAAAGATTTCAAAAAGGGATGGGAGGAAAATGAATGGAGGTTAAAGAATATTCAAGCTCCGCCCCTCACAAAGCCCAAATGGGACGGCACCTCTCCAAAAGGCAAGACCATTCTTGTATATGCGGAACAGGGCTATGGAGACACACTGCAGTTTGTAAGATACCTGCCCCTGCTTTATAAGTCGGGCGCTGACAAGGTCTTATTTAAACTAAACAATAAGGGGCTGGAACAGCTTTTAAGGGAAAGCGATTTAAAGGCGGAGATACTGGACGCCGGAACCCCGGTTGAGAGCCTTGAATATGATACGAACATTCACCTCTTAAGTCTTCCCCGGATATTCAAAACAAACCTTGAGAACATTCCGTTCAGACAGAAAAGATATTTGGAAGCAAACCCTGAAAAGGTTGAATGGTATCGCAGTAAGTTCTTTAC
>QZKO01000042.1 GCA_003599505.1 Nitrospiraceae bacterium
CGCCTTCAATCAGCGGCTGGTCGCAGGAAAAGGCTTATGAAGAATCAATCGGCAGGGGCGGGTCTTCAGGAAATTGACTCTGTGGTTTAACTTATAAGGAGGGATTTACAATGTGTATGGACCATAAAATGAAATGCTGCTGCGGCAGCGTCAAAATTTGATGCGGCGAAAAAGTAACAATAGCCGGAAAGGATGAAATCATGGATATATCGATTATCGCGACAATCGGGTTTACAAGCGCCGCTGTCGTGGGGATAGCGGTAATCTACTTTATAGCGAGGAAGAAGATATAAGCGGATTTATGAACACACATTCTATTGCATATTTCATTTTCGGCCTGACGCTGGTCATTCTGTTCGCGGTGATAATCTTTTACTACTATTCCGGAAGACGGCATAAAAAGGTTGAAGAGCCGAAGTTCAAGATGCTCGATGACGAAGATTAAGAGGATACAGCCGTGGAGGCGTTTTGCCTCGGTTGTTCAGGCTGTCATCATTATCGGCCTTCCTTTTCTCAGGATCCGGGGAGAAAGCGCTTTACGTTTTGACATTCCTTCCCTGAGGCTCCACTTCTTCGGCGCGAGCGTCTGGATGGAAGAATTTTTCATTGTCCTCATCGCGATAATTTTCCTGACGTTTCTGTTTGTTTTCATTACCCTGATGTTCGGGAGGATATGGTGCGGATGGGCCTGTCCCCAGGCAGTGCTTATTGATCTTACGCCTTTCGCGGACAAGGCGAAGTCAAAGGGGATGCCGTACAGGCTGGGCGCGTATTCGGCTGTACTTCTCGCAAGCGCGGTCGTAGCCGCGGACCTTATCTGGTATTTTGTTTCTCCATATGAATTTATTCAGGGATTGGCCGCTGGAAGTCCCGGGAACGTTGTATGGGGTTTCTGGATAGTTATAACAGGCATAATATTTCTGGATATCTCTCTGCTCAGGCATAAGTTCTGCGCGACCGTTTGCCCGTACGCGAAATTGCAGAGCGCCCTTTTTGACGGCAAAACACTCGTGATAGCCTTTGACCCGGGGAGAAAGGATGAGTGCATGAAATGCATGGCATGTGTGAGGGCTTGTCCTGTAGGGATCGACATAAGAGATGGTCTGGACTCCGCATGTGTAAGCTGCGCCGAATGCGTTGACTCATGCGCAAAAGTAATGGGACCCGGGGGGAAAAAGTCCCTGATAGGATACTTCTTCGGCTTGCCCGGCGAAACAGGCGGTATACTGCGCCAGAATGCGATAATAACCGGCTCGGTAACCGCGGTGTTTCTTGTCTTTTTTATCTACCTGCTGATAACACGCGCTCTCTTTGACATGACCGTCCTTCCTAATTACTCATACCCGCCCCGCTTTGAAGCCGGCGCCGGTGTGATAAACTCGTATATACTATCCGTGACGAACAGGGGCAGGGATGACGCAGTGGTGACTGTCGAAGCAAAGGCGCAGAACAGTATCGCGGAGGTTGTCCCTGCAAGAGTTCCTGTCAGGGCGGGAGAGATGAAAAAGATCGCGGTTTATGTTGCTTTCAGGAATTCCGGCAAAATTAGAACAATAAAAAATATTGATATATCCATCGGGTCGCTTAAGCCCGGCAGGGTCCTGGTGACAAAACAGGCCCGTTTTATTTATCCGGATGGGGGTTAAGAGTCAAGAGTTATGAGTTATGAGTTAAGAAAACCACAATGAAAACATTAATTATCATAGTGACAATCATCGGTCTTTCCGCGGTAATCGGTTCCATAATCGTGGGCGGGATGGTTTTTGACGGGGTTGTTGTTGAAAAGCCTTATGAGAAGGGTTTGGATTGGGACAAGAGGCGGAATGAAAAAGCTGAATCAGGATGGAACGTCGGCATAGAAGACAAAATATTCAGGACCGGAGATAATGATATATATTTCTCCGTCCTTGACAAAGACGGGGGGCCGCTTACAAATGCTCAAATCGCTGTCGCGATAAGCAGACCCTCAACAACAGCATATGATAAATCCTTTGAAACGTCAGTGCGGCGAGACGGCAAATATATAGCGTCAATTAATTTCCCTCTCTACGGATATTGGGACTTGAAGATCAGCGTCACGCGTGAGAAAAGAAACGTCGTTTTTGAAGAGAGGATTTATGTTGAAAATATGCGGCATGAGCATATGCACGGGAATGCTGAGGCCGACTGTAATATCGATAAGGGGCCGTGCGTGACAATACCCGAACACCGGGACCTTCAGGTATTGTTCGATATTGACCCAAAGCCCGTTAAGACAATGACTGACCTCATTTTCAGTGTGGTCCTTAAAGAACAGGATATACCCGTAACAGACGCAGACGTTACTATGGACCTCTCAATGCCGGGGATGTTCATGGGGATTAACCGGCCGGTAATGAAACATATCAGGGACGGCATATATGAAGGAAAAGGCATTATACCGGTTTGCCCGCACGGAGGAAAGATATGGAAAGCGGAAGTGACCGTCAGGCAGGACGGCAAGTCCGCAATTGTGAGTTATATTTTTGAGGTGGAGTAAGGATATGGAACTGAGTTACACTCTCGCATTTACAACCGGTTTCCTCGGCGGGTTCGGACATTGCATAGGAATGTGCGGCCCGATTATTACCACTTACACTTTGCGTGGTATCTCTCCTTCCCCCCTGCCCTATTATTCCAGGAACCTTCTTCCCCATCTCTTCTACAATACAGGACGTATTACAACGTACATGTTCATAGGCTCGATAATGGGGCTTACCGGCTCATTTATAAACACCGCGGGCGGGATGACCGGTTTTCAAAACGCCGTAGCGCTGATTGCCGGACTGATAATGGTCCTCATGGGCATAAGCATATCCGGCGCTTCACGCGGAACAGCGTGGCTTGAAAGACATAACAGCCTCATCCTGAGGACCGGGAAAAATCTGCTGCATGGCGAAACCCCCTGGCTTTATTATCCTCTGGGCGCATTATTCGGTTTTTTGCCGTGCGGTCTTTCCTACACCGTGTTTACGGCTGCGGCGGGAACGGGCGGTATGTTGTCCGGCATGCTGACAGCGTTTTTCTTCGGAATCGGCACGCTTCCCGCCTTGCTGCTTTTCGGACTTATTGCCGGATATCTGAGTCATAAATTGAGAGGGCTGCTGTACAGATTGTCAGGGATAATTATTATGGCAATGGGAGTGTATTTTATTGTCAGATCAATATGAAGGGGTCGAGGGGACAAGGGGGGACAGCCTGCCTCATATCTCAAAAAAATTTATGCTGAAGTGTGATCATTGTTTATTGCAATTTCCCGAACGGGAGGCCGTCTATGACGATGTCAAAGGCCGGGAGAAGGTCTTCTGCTGTCACGGCTGCAAAGGCATTTACCGCCTCATTAACGATGAAGGGCTTACGGAATTTTACAGGAAAAGGGACTCATGGACACCCGGCCCCGCTGAGACCGGACAGGTGGATACGGCCGCGTTTACGGATAATTTAAAGCCTGTTGGAAAAGAAATCGAGACGGACCTTGTCCTTGACGGAATAAGGTGCGCCTCCTGCGTATGGTTGAATGAAAAAATCCTCCTCAGGACTAAAGGCGTAACGTACGCAAATGTAAATTACGCCACGCACAGGGCGCGAATCCGCTGGGACCCGGAAGAAACGGGCCTTGACACTATTCTTTCAAGGATCAGTTCAATAGGTTATACCCCGAAGCCGTTTGCATCGAAATCATACGAGGAAGACCTGAAAAACCGGCAGAGAGACCTGCTCCTCCGCTTCGGGACCGCGTCATTTTTCTCAATGCAGCTCATGCTCTATTCAATCGCCCTTTACGCGGGCTACTTCCAGGGGATAGAAACCGGTACAAAACTTCTCTTTGAAATTATCTCCCTCTTCCTCGCTACACCCGTGCTTTTCTATTCGGGGTGGCCCATGATCAGGGGCTCCGTAAAGAGTATTAATAACCTCTCCTTTAATATGGATGTCCTGATTACGGCCGGCGCCGGCGCAGCTTATTTCTACAGTATTTATCAAATCACGCAGGGAGGAGAAGTATACTTCGATACAGCCGCCATGATAATAACTCTGATACTGCTCGGGAGGTACATAGAGGCGGGAGCAAAAAAGAAGGCGTCACAGACACTGACGCATCTCCTGTCTTTAAGTCCGAAGGAGGCAAGAATAGTAAAAAGGCAAAGGGCGAGGGGCAAAGGGCAAGAATTAATGAATACAGATACTGTCATGGTCCCGATTGCGTCGGTAAAGACGGGGGAATTAATTCAGGTGGTCCCCGGAGAAAAAATACCGCTTGACGGGGTCGTCGTCGAAGGCTCGTCGGAAATCGACGAATCCATGCTTACGGGTGAATCACGGCCCGTAGTAAAAACACAGGGGAGCGAGGTCTTCTGCGGCACGCAGAACCTGTTCGGCAGTTTTATATTCGAGGTGAAAAGGACCGGCGCGGACACCATGCTTTCGCAGATCATAAAGACGGTGGAAGACGCGCAGGCAAAACGCGCTCCGGTGCAGGCGTTCGCGGACAGGGTCGTCGGTTTTTTTGTGCCGGCGGTCCTGCTGCTCGGAGTGATGACCTTCATCTACTGGTCCCTGCGCGGTATCCCGACGGCTGGGGCTGTGATGAATTCCGTTTCCGTCATGGTGATAGCGTGCCCTTGCGCTTTGGGGCTTGCGACGCCTCTCGCGATACTCATCGGCACGACGCGGGGCGCTTCAAAAGGCATTTTGATAAAAGGCGGCGATGTTATCGAAAAGTCAAAAGACATCGATACGGTTATCCTGGACAAGACGGGGACCTTGACGGAAGGCAAGCCGGTGTTGAGCTCCTTCTCCGGCACCGGCATGCCGGACCTTGATGCCCTGCGTTTCGCCGCGTCGCTTGAAAGGCTCTCCGGGCATTCGATAGGAAAAGCGATAGTGGACGCGGCAAAAGGCCTTGAGCTGTACGACGTTGAAAACTTCTCGGCATATCCCGGCAGAGGCGTTAAGGGGGGAATTGACGGTAATAACGCATTAGTAGGAAGCGAAAATTTTCTCGAGGCCGAAGGCGTCGTTCTCAATATCGACACGGAGATGCTTTCGAGAGTTGAATCCTCCCGTGCGGGAGGCGCTACAGTCGTCTATTTATCATACGACAATAGACTTGCCGGGGTCTTTTTTGTGTCGGACGTCATCAGGAAAGAGGCGGGAAATGTGGTCCGGGAGTTGTTATTGAGAAAAGTTGCCGTGGCCATGATAACAGGCGATAATATTAACACAGCCGCTTCTATAGCGAAAGAGGCCGGGATAGACTGGATCAGGGCTGAAATGTCTCCAGTGGAAAAGGCAGGAGAGATAAAGCGTATGCAGGAGGAAGGAAGACATGTGATAATGGTTGGAGATGGAATAAACGATGCTCCCGCGCTGGTCCAGGCGGACGTGGGTATTGCGATGGGCCGGGGCGCCGATATAGCGCTTGAAAGCTCGGACATGGTGCTGATGAGAAATGACCTCGGACTGCTTCCCGAAGCCGTCAGCCTGTCAAAAAAAACCTTTTCCGTCATCAGGCAGAATATCTTCTGGGCCTTATTCTATAATGTTATCGCGATACCGCTCGCGGTTTCGGGAATACTGCATCCGGTAATTGCCGCGGCAGCGATGGCATTTAGTTCTTTGAGCGTCGTCGGGAATTCCCTGCGATTAAGAAGGTGTTGACATGTGGAGCATATTTCTTCTGATATTTCTTACATTATGCGCGGGCGTCGCCGCGTGGCTGCTTTTCCTTTGGGCCGTCAAGAGCGGTCAGTATGATGATGTCGAAGGGCCGAAATACAGGATGCTCGATGAAGATGAAAAAGAGGACAAGATTGAAAGTTCAGAGTGAAGACGGCAGATCAATTATAATTCTGGTGAATTCCCCCTCCTGACTATCTATTGTTAAGTTCCCGCCGTGGCTTTTAATAATGTCATAACTGATGCTCAGACCAAGGCCTGTTCCCGAGCCTTCCGGCTTTGTGGTAAAAAAAGGTTTAATCACTTTGTCTATTATGCCGCGGGATATGCCTGTGCCGTGGTCATGGAAGGTCAGCCTGATATATAATTTGTCGTCAAGCGCGACCTCCCCGGCTTCGATCTCAAGTATTTTGTCTTCATGCGCTGACGGGTACTTGCTGTTCAAAGCGTATCGGGCATTGCTCAGAATATTCAAGAAGACCTGCTCAATCCGCTGCGGGTTTGCGGTCGTTTTATGAAGGCTGACAGGCACATCCATTTTCAGCTCGATATGGTCTTTTTGTATCTGGGTCCCTGTCAGCGCGAGGGCCTCGGACAATATTGCAATAACATCGACCGGCATCTTTTCATCTTTCCTCTGCCGTGAAAAAGAAAGAAGATTTTTCACTATGACGGCAATACGGTTGCTCTCCTTGATGATCCTGCCGGCGATATCGTTTTCGGCGTTCTCTCTTTTCAGTTTGTTGACCAGTATCTGAGCGTAGTTGATAATACCGTTGATCGGGTTGTTGATTTCATGGGCCACTCCGGCCGCCAGCTCGCCGAGGGCCGCCAGGTGGCTTGCGCGAAGCGCTTCCGCCTCCGCATTTTTCTGTTCGGTCATATCCTGCAACTGCACCAGATAGCCGCTGAATTTGTCCCTGGTTCCCTGTCTTATGGGGGTAATTACTGCATTGATGTATATCTGGCCGGACTTTGCCGTATCGTACAGTTTCAGTTTTTTTACTTTGTTAAAGTCAAACACATCTTCATATTTTACCATCTCGCCGTTGAGCAGTTTCTCTTTAACATCTTCCGTTACATTCGGGTCTTCAAAGAGTTTGAAGCCCCTGACATGTTTAATATCCGATATGCCGAATATATCCAGACAAGCCCTGTTTGCGTCCAGCAGCGTCCCTTCGGAATCATATATCTCGATGCCTATCGGCGAGTCTTCATAGACGCTCCTGAATTTCGCTTCGCTTGTTCTCAGCGCCCTTTCGGAGGACGCGATCTGCTCCGCGGATTTTTTTGTGGAATGCAGTATCGAAAAAAAGACGGCCGTCAAAGCGCAAAATATAAACGTGGTGAAGATGGCAAAAAGCCGGTAATCCGTTACAAGGTACAATATATCGGCTTGGGACATTCCCGCTTTTATTGCCATATCCGTTGCATGACTGCCGACAAACAGGGTCCACCCCCACCCCAGCACAAGGAAAATGAGAATAATAACTCCGGGCAGAAAAGGATATTCATCGTCTGAACCGCCCTGCGAATAAGCCCAGACAGATAAGGCGATCAAAGAGGCGATAAGGCTTCTGATCAACTCAATGGGGATACCGACCGATTGAAGAAATGCGGCCCCGTTCAATGAAGAAGCAGGATAGAAATCAGCGCCGACGACCACAAGACCTGTAGCAAGGGCGTATGCCGCCATAGACACGCTGCCTGAAATCAGCCGGCGCCGGGCAGACCTTTCGAGTCCCTTTGACGCCAGAAACAACGCGCGGGAAGTCCACAACCCGCCTGTAAGCCCGATCATATACCGTGAAGCCGCGGCAATTCCGTTTAAGCCCTCGAACACTCCCGCAAATACAGGTACGAGCAATGGTACAAATATCCATCTCCCGACACCCCTGCCGCGCACCATTGCCGTGCCTGCGCGGCCGAATTCAGTCAGAAAAGCGTATGAGGCAATAAGAATGAAAATCCGGACGCCCTTAAGATAATGATTATATTCAAAACAAATGCAGATCAGGTTAAGCCATTCGAATATTCCATGAGTAAACCCAAACAGCCCCAGCCAGACCCACGGCAGGCGGTCCGGCTTATCCTTCATCAGAATAAAGCCGACCACGCCAAGCATGAAAAAAGCGAATCCGTAGAAGAACAGGATATAGTCCAACTGGGATGTGAAGAAATCAGCCATGGCCTATGATCCTTTATTAAGAAAATTAAACCCTATTTCTTCTCCCTGGATTCGACAATAAAAATGAAGAGGTTCCTGCACATCCGGAGCCTTTTCAGATAAACCTTTCTTTGCGATTCGTCAAGTTTTTCAATGACCGGACTGAGCCTGTCGCAGCGGTCTGCGAGTTCTTTCAGCTTATCTGATGAAAGCTCCGAGGGGTCCTGCGTGACGGCGCAGACAGCCTCAAATTCCGTTTTCCAGTCCTCCTGCGCATATGCATACCCGCCAAACACAATTGCAACAGTCAGAATACCGGTAAGCAAAATTACGGAAAAGGGCAGCCTCATCACAGCGGTCTCGAAATCTCTTTCAGAAAAACTGTGTCAGGCTTGCCGACGACCCCGGCGTTTTCCATGCATTGACGCATTCTTCTGGACCGGACGAAGTGGCGGGCGGCTGAAAGACTGTCCCATTCATGAATGATAACCACTTCGTTGGGGTCATTCGAGCTCCGGAAGACCCGGCAGCTCTTTTCACCGCATTCCTTTCTCATGTCATAGGCATCATTGAATGAGGTCTTCCATCTCTGGAAATCCCCGACTGTGTATCTGACAAGAACGAAGGCCATTTGAAGTCCTCCTTACCTGGAAAGCCCATGCGTTTCTATAATAACTTTCCTTTTTATACATATAATTCATTCCCTTTGTCTAATTAATAATTGTTTTGTTTTTATAAGACATACTAATGGTTTTTGCAGGGGCATGAGAATTTGATGAATTACCGCACGATACTTATCGCGTCCCTGACCACATCGATCTTTGCCGGCAAAATGCCGAAATAATCTCCATCAACCTGGATATGTACCGTGCCGCCGGATGTGATTTCGAGTCCCCGGGTTTTAAAATATGAAACGTCTTTAAGATATAGATGCCTTCCTGCTATCACTCCTCCGATGAAACGCAATAAATCCTTTCTTTTCCGGCTGTTAAATATACAAACATCAAGTATAGGCTCAGTAACTGATGCGGCCGGAGTAACATGGAAATACCCTCCGTAGTTACTCGCGTTGCCTACCACGGCTGTATATCCTGCGTATTCATTTTCAGGAGTTTTGATTTTTATGGCTGGAGGATTATATTGCGCAAGGACCCTGAACCCTGAAACTATATGCGCCGCCTTGCCGGAGACCTTCTTGATCAGATTGTTCTTTACTCCCAGGACCGTTTCAGCGTCAAACCCTATGCCCGCCATAGAGGCAAAATACCATCCGTTTATTCTGCCGAGAGATACTTTCCCGGGCTTGCCTGTCAAGGCAAGCTCAATTGCCTTATCGGCTTTTTGTGGGATGCGCAGCTCCCTGGCAAGGACGTTAGTGGTGCCGAGAGGGATTAACGCGAGCGGTGTCTCTTTCAGTCTTATGTCTGAAGAAGAAAGGACCCCGTTGAGGACCTCATTGAAAGTGCCGTCTCCTCCCGCGACCACGATAAGGTCGGTGTCTGAAATATTCAGCGCGAATTCAAAGGCGTCCCTTTTTTGCCGGGTTATGAACGTCGTCAGAGACGCCTTCTGTTTCAACAACGTCTCAATCCCGCTGATAAACCTGTGCGCCTTATTACCGGCTGCCGGGTTTGCGATGAGGCTTGCGTTCAAGGATTTCCTTCAATGTCAGAGTTCCTTCGCAGGGCCTGATTTTATCAATCAGGACCGGTGTGATCTGGAGATATTTAATCAGCTCTTTTACCTCTCCGCCCGTAATGAAAAAGGCCCTCCCGCCGTACGGGACCCCTCTCTTCTTGATATGCGGAAGCCTGATATAACCATAAGAGCGGCTGGCAATATATCCTGTCGTATAATTAGGGTCATCGGAAATACACAGCTCGGCAAGCACCATGGGGTATTTGTGGACCTTGCTCGCGAGGACAAGCGCTTCTTTGACGGTATCGTTGCTGAGCCCGAGCTTCGCGAGCTGCTTTGAAAGGACCGCATCGGCGTTTCCGGTTATCCCCATGCGCGTCACCCTCACGCCGCGCAGGAGATCAGGCTCCAGCCTGACTCCCTCGATATCCATCAGCATGGCGCCTCTCATGGTAAGTCCCATGTTCAGGGAATTAAACGCCTCCTCGATGGCCCTTTCCGTTATGCCGATTGAGGAAAGGACCCTGAACGCGGCCTTTTTCACGGCTTCCGGATTTTTTGTGTTCAGGGTGCGCAGCGGAAGGGATGTTATCTTGCGTGGTTTCTCTTTCAGCTCCTCTATTGCAAGGCGTATCTCATCCGCCCTGCCCCTGTCATGATACAGGGCCCTTTCAGTATACTCTTTGACGACGCCGATAATATCGTCTTTTTCGTATATGCCTTCAGCGCCTGAAACATGCACACTGCTTTTGGCGGCCCTCATCCTTACACTGTAATGAAAACGTTTTGACATTAATATTCGAGCTCCAGGTCCCTGATCATTTTCAGGTCATCCGTTAAATTCCTTCCCTGTGTTGTAAGATAATTACCGACCAGAAGCCCGTCGGCTCCCGCAAAGAATATATAGGAGTTCATGTCCCTGAGGGTCGCGGGCCTGCCGCCGCAAACCCTGATCTCACGGTCCGGCAGGATAAGCCTGCAAACCGAAATTATCTTCAACGCCTCAAAGGGGCGCAGCGCCTCCCTGTCTTCCAGCGGCGTGCCTCTTACAGGGGCAAGGAAATTTACAGGGACGGAATCCACCCCGAGTTCTCTCAGCGCAAAGGCCATATCGACCCGGTCTTCCCATGATTCGCCGAGGCCGAATATCCCGCCGCTGCATATGGAAAGTCCGAGAGACTTCGCGTATTCTATCGTCCTCACTTTTTCCCTGTATGTATGGGTCGTGCATACCTCGCTGAAAAACGCCTCGGACGTCTCGAGGTTGTGATGATATCTGTGCAGCCCCGCGTCCCTTAATTGCCGGAGCTGTTCCTTATCGAGCAGTCCCAGAGTAGCGCATGGCAGGAGTCCTGTCTTCCTTATCCCGGAAATTAAATCGCAAATCGCCCGTAACTCTTTGAATGAAGGTTTTTTCCCGCTGGTGACAACGCAAAAACGCCTTACGCCGTTTTCCCTGGAAAAAACCGCTGCTTCAAGAATCTGTTCTTTCTCCATCAGAGGATAAACGCTGATATCGGTTTTACTGTGAGCGGACTGCGCGCAAAAAGAGCAGTCTTCAGGACACGCGCCCGATTTCGCGTTGATAATGGAACACAGGTCGACCTTATTCCCCCGGAATTTTTCTCTTGTCCTGTTAGCTGATGCAAAAAGGTCATAAATTTCAACCCCTTTCCGGTAGGACAAATCAAGGGCGGTCTGTCTGTCAATGCCGTCTCCCGTATTCCGTGATCCGTAATCCGTGTTCTTTTCTTTATGTTCCGACTTCTGATTTATGTCTTCCGTTTTCAGCATGAGCTATTATCTACATGTAAACAATCCATTGTCAATAACAGGTGAGATTTCCGTAAGCGGCAAAACGTATTTCTTAAAGACAGGATGCCCTGTAATAAAATACCTTAATTTGGTTTTATTTCAGGTGGTTAAGATAGTTAAATTAAAGTGTTTCAGTAGCTATATCTTATATCAAAGCCTTTGAATTCCCCTCTATAGTCTTCCCACTTTTCTTTTACTTTTATAACCCTTGCGCCCGCAGGACCCATTCGGCACCATTTTATTGCTTGTGCGAGGTTCTCTACAGGCCCTTCAAACACTGCTTCAACATTACCATCAGGCACGTTCCTGACCCAGCCTGTCAGGCCGAGCCTTAAAGCGGTGTCCCTCGTCCCGGCGCGAAAGAAAACCCCCTGAACATATCCTTCAACAATCAAATGCACCCTGCCCTTTTCCATAGTCCGATTATTATCTGAATCAGGATACCGCTTGTTCAGAGGTTACGGGAACAGGCGTTTATAAATCTCTCAAGGGATATTCTCACGCTGTCTTCCTGTTCGATGTATTTAATACCTGTCCGGTAAAAAGGCAGTATGGTGTCCTTCCTTGCCTCTATGCCTGCCAGAAACGACCAGCGCGACAGTCCGTTGAGCGTTATTTCTTCATTACCGGAAAGTATCCTGATGCCGTAAACGCTGTCCGTATCGAGCGGGTGTGAAGTTATAAGACATATCCCGCTGATACTCATGTCTCTTATTTCAGCGCTGTCAATACCGTCAATGTCTATGCGGCAGTCACGCCTGATACTAAAACGGTTAAAACCGCGCCGGTCTTCAGGCCTTTTCGCCGGCTCCGGGATTTCAGGGACGGCCTGCTTCTCATTCCTCCCCTGTTTATCTTCATACATCAACGCGTCCGCTTCATTCAGAAGCTCGCAGACAGAGCCGTGCACTGAAGCGTTAAAATAAGCGACCCCCGTGCTGAACGACAACCTGTAATCGCGTCCGGACCGCAGGTTATGTTTATTGACATTATCTGTAAGGTTCTTTGAAATTATCTTTTTCATATCCGGCGCCGCGTGGTCAATCAGCAGCACCGCGAACTCATCCCCTCCGATACGCGCGATTATATCCGACTTGCGAAAAGTCATCTTGAGTATGTTTGCGGTATCCACCAGCGCCTCATCTCCCGCCTTCTGTCCGAATCTTTCATTGATCGTCTTCAGGTCGTCCACGTCCAGATAAAGGAGGGACATCCTTCTCTTTACCCGGCCCGCCAGTTTAAGCTGCTGTTCGGAAAGCATGGTAAATCCCCGTCTGTTGAACAGTCCTGTAAGCTCATCGGTTATCGCGGCCTCCCTCAATTGCTTTTCCATGCTTACCCGCTCGCTGATGTCGCTGAAGATCAGCACGGAACCCGTGATCTCTCCTTTCTCATTCCTGATGGGGGCCGCCCTGCCGTCCACCGGGAACCTCCTGCCGTCTCTTGCCGTCAACAGGACATGGACGGCAAGTCCCGCCATGTTCCCTTCCTCAATCACGTCTGCCGCGGGGTTCTCCGCGGACTCCCCTGTTTCTTCATTTACAATCTGAAAGACATCTTTCAGGGGTTTCCCCGCCGCTTCATCCTGTTTCCAGCCTGTCAGGGACTGCGCGGCCGGGTTCATAAACCTCACTATGCTGTTTTTGTCCGAGGCTATGACCGCGTCGCTGATGCTCCTGAGGGCCGTGGAAAACCATTCTTCCGTCAATATGCGCTCTTTTGACATCTCCTCCCCTTTTCCTGCCTGCTTTGTTTTCATTATCTCACAGTTCCTTCTACGCTGCAAGCCCGCGCTCCACGGTATGGTTGCATGCTTCCGGTCATATTGGTAAAATTAACATCATCCCATTTTTCTACGGAGGCATGCATGAAGACAACAGAAATAAAACCCGGCATCTTCTGGGTCGGCGCTATTGACTGGGCAGTCCGGGACTTCCACGGTTATGTTACGCCCAAAGGCACGACATATAACAACTACCTCATCATGGACGACCGGGTCACCCTTGTCGACACAGTGAAACATGATTTCACACACGTGACCTTAGAAAATATAAAGACCCTGACGGACCCTTCAAAGATTACGGACCTGGTAATAAACCACATTGAGCCCGACCACGCGAGCGGGATCGACAAGATTATGTCCCTCGCCCCTGACGCCCTCATTCATATCACCGGGAAAGGGAAGAAGGGGCTCGACCGGCATTTCGATACTTCACAGTGGAAATTCCGGATCGTGAAAACAGGAGACACCCTCAACACAGGGAAATTCAACCTCCTTTTTATTGAAACACCGATGCTCCACTGGCCCGATTCGATGATGACCTATGTGAAAGAGGCAAAGCTCCTTATTTCACAGGACGCGTTCGGGCAGCATATCGCAACCTCGTCGCGCTTTGACGACGAATTCGTGGAATGCGCTTCCCAGGCGGAGCTTGAAGATTCCGTAGTCGATTACTACGCGAATATCCTGATGCCCTTCGGAGAGCTTATCAAGGCGAAGATAACGGAAATACAAAAGCTTGGAATCGACATAGACATGATAGCCCCTGATCACGGGGTGATATGGAGGAAGGGGCCCGGCGGCATCATCCGGAAATATCTCGATCTCGCAAACGGGAAATCTTCCCTCAGCGTCGCCGTGATCTATGATACCATGTGGCACAGCACGGAGCTGATGACGATCCCCATCATGCAGGGGATAAAAGATGAAGGCGTCGACTGCAACGTGATCAAACTCCGGGCCACGCCTATGAGCGCGGCCATAAAAGAATTCTGGAAATCGAGAGGGTGTCTTATCGGGAGCCCCACGCTTAACAACATCCTGTTTCCGACAGTCGCTGAATTCCTGACCCACCTCAGGGGACTGCGTCCCAAAAACAGGATGATAGGCGCGTTTGGAAGCTACGGATGGGGCGGCGGCGCCGTCAGAGAGGCCTATGAGGAATTTAAAAGAATGAAGCTGGAAATATTCGAACCCGGCTCCCAGGTGCTTTACAAGCCTTCCCATGAAGACAATATCGCATGCTACGATTTCGGCAGGAATTTCGCCCGGAAGATAAAGGAATATCACGCAAAATTCATGTAACCGGAATAAACGTCAGCCCCCCTCTCATAGGGAAATCCCCGATATGAAATCCTTATAAATTGATTTATAATCTTTATGCCTTATATTTTATTTATTAATCTTTTTCAATTATAGCGGCCGGAACGAATATACCTGTTATGAGCGAAATAGAAAGAAAAGTCAACGAAGTCCTGCACAATGTAAACTGGCTTCTCGAATCCCACAACAGTTTTGCGGAATTGATACAGATAAAGGGCAAGAAAGTAATCATACGGTGCGTGGGTCATTGCGCCGGATGCGAATCCGACTGCGTACGGGTCGCGTTCAGGGAGCGGATGCCCGACATAAATCTCGTCCTCCAGTAATCCGGCCCAACCCTTTAGTGTCCCCTCAAAAAAAAGAAATAATCGCCCTCCTCGAAAAAAAAGCTTATGACGTTCTGGCAAGACGTTCACGGACCGACAGAAAAATAATAAGCGTCCTGATCTCCCTGTCTTACGATAAAAACAGTCATACGTCCTGGCGGGCTGTGGAAGCCATCGGTCTCGCTACAAAAGAAATGTCCGTAACAGACCCTGAAGCAGTCAGGAACTTCGCGGGCCGCCTCCTGTGGATGATAAGGGATGAATCCGGCGGCATCGGCTGGAGCGCCCCGGAGATACTCGGGGAGATCGTCAGGAACAACCCCGTCCTCTGTTCGGACTTTGCCCCCATCATAGCTTCCTTCCATGATGAAATAATGCTGTGCGCGGGCGTGCTGCGGGCCCTCGGAAGGATAGGGCCGATTAATCCCGAGACGGTCAGTTACGCCGCGCCGATTGTCCGCTCCTACCTGCGTTCGGAAAATGAGACGCTCAGGGGTTACGCCGCGTGGACGTCAGGTGAAATGGGGACAGAAGAAGCCCTGGCGGACCTGGAGATTTTAAAAAACGATCCCGGCCGGATCAGGTTTTATGAAAACGGGGAGCTGGTTGAAAAAAAGATCGGGGAAATCGTCTCGGCGGCGATAGAGAAAATCAGGAGGGGATGAGCCCCCCTTCCTCCTGCAAAAACCCCAACATATTTCACGCCAAAAGCTATCTCATTGATTTCCCTTGACAACTCGTTGGTATTAGAGATATTTTAAATGCGCTTTCCTTCGATTTTGGATCGGATAATATTTACTGCTGGTAAAGAGGGGCTGAAGTGAATATTGATTTGCCGTTCAAAAAGTTTGAGTTCCGGATTGTTCCGACAGAGCCCATCATCCTGCCTTCATATAAAGGCTCTACATTAAGAGGCGGGTTCGGCAATGCGTTCAGGAGAGTTGTCTGCGCCCTCAAGAAAAATGATTGCGCCGATTGCATACTAAAGGAGAAGTGCGTTTACTCCTACGTCTTTGAAACCCCTCCTCCCTCCGATACAAAGATTATGCGGAAATACAAGTCCGCCCCCCACCCTTTCATCATCGAACCGCCTCCGGAGAAAAGACGGGGTTATACTCCGAAAAACGAGATAACATTCGGCCTCACCTTAATCGGACGGGCGATTGACTACCTCCCGTATTTT
>QZKO01000035.1 GCA_003599505.1 Nitrospiraceae bacterium
CTGCCGGTTATGGAGACAAAGACATTGTCTTCATAGATGATGCCGTGAGAAAACATGGTCTGGGTGATATAAGAAGGGATATTCCTGACGTCGCGTATGAGAAAAAGCGCGGTGCCTTTTATTTTGGGAGAGGTCGCGTAGGCTTCCTTGAATTTCGGGATGAATTCCTGATAGGGCATGAAATTCATGGCCCTGTAAAGCCGCCTCTGCCCCTGCGTATAAAGGAGTATCATGGTGAGAGGTACCATAGCCAGTATGATCGACCAGTAGCCGCCGTGGGGGATCTTGTGGAAGTTGGCGGAAAGGTACAGGGCGTCAACCCATATTATGAAGAATGTTATTAACGCATACAGCGGTTTCTTTTTCAGATAAAAAATCCATGTCATCATAATGGCTGTGATTGTCATGGTGCCTGTGACTGCCAGCCCGTATGCTGCGGCAAGGCGGCTTGATTCTCCGAATACGAGCATAATG
This sequence comes from Nitrospiraceae bacterium, assembly GCA_003599505.1. GTDB lineage: Bacteria > Nitrospirota > Thermodesulfovibrionia > UBA6902 > UBA6902 > SURF-23. Next base: position 475 of record QZKO01000035.1, read on the forward strand.
AAAATGACGGCTGCGAGCAGAAACCAGTTCACAGAGGCGATATAAATCTGTGATTTCCTCTCAATTGACGTATAGTCCACTTTAAACAGGGGCATGATTCTCGTGGTCATGCCCTGGAAAATGATCGAAAACATTCCGCTTATCATCGCTTGTGATGCAATGATGGTGGCAGCGATGCTGAGCAGAAGAAAGGGGACATATAAAACTTTCGCGTAATAAAAAACCATTTCAAAAAGGATGTTCTTTGCCTCAGGATGGTTAAGCAGAAACGCGCCCTGTCCGAAATAATTCACCACCAGCGCGACAAAAACGCCTGACCATGCCTCTCTGATGGGTTTCGCCCCCAGATGCCCCATGTCCGCGTAAAGCGCCTCCCCGCCCGTCGCGCAAAGTATAATTTCTCCAAGGGCTATATAGCCCTTCCAGCCGTTCTGAACAAGAAAATTAATCCCATAATATGGGTTAAGCGCCTTGAGTACCTGAGGCGCTTCGGAGATGGCGGCTATTCCTACTGAAATGAGCGCCAGGAACCATACTCCCGTAACCGGGCCGAATGCGCCGGAAACCTTGCCGGTGCCTTTACTCTGGACCGCGAACAATACTACGGCAATCAATATCGCAATTAAAACTATCGTGTTCCGTGACATGTCTTCCAGTCCGGGTATTAAAACAGCGCCTTCAACCGCGCTGATTATACTGATGGCGGGGGTCAAGACCCCATCTCCTATAAGAAGTGATAAGCCGATAAATGAGAGGATTGTTATGAAGGCGGCCTTCTTTTTGCCGCTGATCAGCGGAGCCAGAATCTCTTTGAGCACTACAGTCCCGCCTTCACCTCTGATACTTAACCCCATGGCGAGCCAGTTATATTGAAGGAAGACAAGGACCACAAGCGTCCAGACAATCAGCGACATAACGCCGAAGATATTATCAGCGGTCGGCTGAAGAAGCAGAAAAACTACCGTAACTGTATAAATCGGGCTTGTGCCGATATCCCCGAACACAAGCCCCAGCGCTTTAATAATGCCTTTCATATTGAATATCTGTCCACGTAGGGGCGGGTTTAAAACCCGCCCCCGCATATATTTTGAAAACTGTATATCTTACGCCGATACCGTCCGTGAAAGCAATAACCGGTTTAAAACAGCTCGTACTTCACCAGCCTGCCGTCAAGGCCGCCTGTCTTCAGAGGCTTTTTCCATGCCGGCTTCAAACCGATTTTCTTGATAAATTCCCTTTCACCAAAATAAATATACGCGGTTGAACCGTGACATTTCCGCTTCAGGAAATCTCCAAGTGATTTGTAGAGCGGGTCAAGTTCCAGCCTGTTTCCCATGCGGATACCGTAAGGGGGATTGGTGATAATGACTCCATTCTGAAGGCCTTCACTCTCTCTGAAATCCGTTACCGCGAGTTTTACTTTGTCTCCATGCGGCAGACTCCGTATATTCGCCCGCGCAATCTCAACCGCCTCTGAAGATATGTCGCTTCCGGCGATTAATCCCTCAGGTAATTCCCGGATCTGACCGTCAGCTTCCTTTTTTGTTTTTGTCCAGAGCGCGCTATCGTAGTCCGGCAGAAATTCAAACCCGAAGCGCTCCCGGAAAACAGCGGAAGGGACATTGCAGTAATGCATAAGGGCCTCGCAGAGTATTGTGCCGGAGCCGCACATCGGGTCATAAAGCGGTACAGCGCCGTCCCATTGCGTATATCTGACGATCGCGGCGGCGACCGTCTCCTGCATGGGGGCCTCTATCGAATCTTTTCTGTATCTCCTCCTGTGAAGAGAGCCGCCGGATGTGTCCAGGCTTATGACGGCTTCATCGTCCCTGATATAAAGGTTCAGCCATATATCAGGATCTTCCGGATCGACATCAGGCCTTTTCCCGGTAATTTCCCTGAATGAATCGACAATCCCGTCTTTTAAACAGAGAGACGCGTAATGGGAATTGGTTATCCTGCTGTTTGATACGTTACCGAAGACGGCAAATGTGTTTTCAGCGGAAATAAAATCCGTCCAGTTTATTCCTTTTGCCTTTTTATATAACTGGTCCGTACCGCGGCAATGAAACGACACCAGGGGCGCGAGTATTCTTGAGGCGAGCCTTGCGGAATAATTGATCCGGTACAGCGCTTCTTTGCCGGCATGAAAATAAATCCCCCCGTACCCCGGGCTGATTTCCCGCGCGCCGAGTCCGGAAAGCTCCTGCGCGCCGAGCTCTTTCATCCCTTCCGCGATCTGGGCGAAGTAGCGGTTGTTTTTCTGATATTCATACACCGACGTGACCCGGCAGCATGCGATATTTTACCAGAAAACGGATTTTAACCGTTAACCCGCATCAGGGTTTAAGGTTTTTCCATAGGCCGTTTCTGAAGCGGACGGTCATGGCTATGCCCTGAAAGCACATCGAGATGACCATGGCGGCCCAGACCCCGGCAGCGCCGTATCCGGCGGGGACCGCGAGGAGATAAGCGAGCGGCAAACGGACAACCCAGAGAGCGGCTACAATGACAAGCATGGCCCCTTTGGTATCGCCCGCGCCCATAAGACACCCTGTCAGGACAACACTCATCGCCATAAACGGCTCGGACAGCATTGTGATCCTGAGATAGCGGACTGTCTCTGCAAGCACGTGCCCGTCCTTTGCCACCGGTGAGGAAATGGCGCCGGCCCATATGAAAACAGGCAGAGCCAGGAGGCTGACGAAGGCGACGCCTGAAAGGGATATCTTCCAGCCTATCTTTTCCGCCCTGTCGTATTCGCCCGCCCCGATGTTCTGGCCGGTAAGCACCGATGCGGCCATATGAAGGGCGAATACCGGCAGGTAGAGGATCGCCTCTATCCTCAGGCCGGTTGTGAGCGCCGCTATAGCGGTGATGCTCCCTTCCTGAAGGCGGCTGAGGATATTGTAGAGGATGAGAGTGCCCGCGTTCCACGAAATCTGTATGAGGGCGGCAGGCCAGCTCAGTAAAAATATCCGCCTGAAAAGGTCCAGGGACATCCGCCTCATTCCTGTAAAGATATGCCTCCACCGGCTCCGCCTGAGAAGGATAAAGCATATGAACGTGCCCGCGGTCATGGCGGCCGCGGTCGCAAGGGCGATGCCCCTGTATCCGAGACCCTGGAATGAAAAGAGGCCGAAGACCAGGAGAAAAGCCAGCGCGATATTGATCAGGCTTATAAGGAACATAGCCAGGAGCGTCAGTTTCACCTCGCCTCCGGCACGGAACACGGCGTTGGCAATTATCACAATATAATTCGGCGCCAGGGCGAAGACGAAAATCACGAAGAAATCCATGGCGATCTGCCGGACCTCCCCTGAAAACCCCGCGAGTGATATAATCTGGTCCCGCAAGACAAGACAGACACCCGTAAGCGCCAGGGCGCATGCGGCCCCAAAGACAAGGGATTGCCGGGCTGTAGAGACGGCTTCTTCAAGGTTGCCGGCGCCGGCTGCCCTTGAAACCAGGGCCACGGTGCCGATGCTGATGGCGTTTGCCGCGATAATTATAAAAAAATAGAGCTGGCCGACAAACCCGACAACAGCCTGTATTTCAGGACCGAGGAACCCGGCAACATATACGTCGGTAAGACCTACAAGGAAATTGAAGAACATGACAAGGAGCATGGGCCATGACATGCGCCATATATTCTCCCGGATGTTCCCGGCGGTAAGGTCGACCGCTTCCGGCAGCTTCTTCAATGAGTGTTCCTGTTAAGTCGTCTTCTGAGGGTCCGTATACTGATTCCGAGCAGTTTTGCCGCGCGGGTGCGGTTTCCGCCGGCTTGTTTCAATGCCTCATGTATCAGCATTTCTTCCGCCTTTTCAAGAGGCATTCCGGCGGGGACAACTACACCGGAAGGAGGCTGCGGGAGGTCCGCGCTTCTCTCAGCTCTCTTCGCTTCTCCGAGATGAGGCAGGATATGCGCCGGGAATACACGAGTTGTGTCAGGAGGCAGCAAAGTGGCGACACGCGTCATAATATTTCTGAGCTCCCTGACATTGCCCTTCCATGGATATTGCTGAAGGAGATGGACGGTCTCGGGCGAGAAGGCCGGGTAAGGCGCGGGCCGCCCCATTTCGTCAAACGTCCTCTCAAGAAAGTGGAGAGCCAGTACGGGGATGTCGTCAATGCGCTCCCTCAGAGGAGGGAGGTGAACGCGCAGGACATTTAAACGGTAGTAGAGGTCTTCCCTGAACAGGCCGTTTTTTACCGCGTTTTCGAGGTCCGTATGTGTTGCGGTTATCACCCTGACATTAACGGGAATCTTCCTGTCGCTTCCGACCCTGTAAATTTCTTTATCTTCCAGCACCCGGAGGAGGCGGGTCTGAAGAAGCAGCGGCATGTCGCCGATCTCGTCAAGGAACAGGGTCCCGTTGTGCGCGGCCTCGAATTTTCCCTTTCTGCTCTTGTATGCTCCGGTGAAGGACCCCTTTTCATGACCGAAAAGTTCGCTCTCAATGAGGCTTTCAGGGATGGCGCCGCAGTTTATGGGTACAAACGGGCCGTTGGAGCGCCGGCTCAGCATATGGACCGCGCGTGCCACCAGCTCTTTCCCTGTGCCCGTCTCCCCGGAAACAAGAACGGTCTCTTCCGAAGCGGCGATACGGGGGAGGTCCGCGAGCGCAAGGCGCATGGGATAGGAGCGGAAGATAAAGTATGGTTTTGCTTTTATGCTTAAAGGCTCTATAACTGACAGGGAGGTTGAGGTAGGGGGTCTTCCAAAGCTCGCGCCGACTATGCCGGCGAACCTGCCGGTATCGAGCGGTTTCCTGAAATAGTCATCAAGGACCCGCCTGACGGACTCTTCCACAGGTTCGACGAAGCTGTAATTCTGCCCTGTCAGCAGGTAGAAGAGGGTATCAGGATGCTTTGCTTTGTATTCTTTTACGAGGGCGAGGCATTTTTCATCCGCGAGGGGCAGTGAGAGCAGAATTACATGGACCCGCTCCTGTGACAGGACGCCGGCTGCCCCGGCGGAATCCGGGACGGGATAGACCCGCGCGCCGAGGGAGCTCAGTTCTCTTTCGGTACGGTCCTGCGAAGACATCTCGTCGTCGATCACAAGAATTGAGAGGCCGCCGAGATCGGGTTTGCTGTCAGGTATTCCGTTTCTCATTTGCAGAAAATTATTTCTGAAGAAGGCCCTTCAGTCTCTCCATGCTCTTTTTCACATCCTCTATAGTATGGGCCTCGAGAGTGTAAACGCAATCTACTCCTTCAAGCTCCCTGAAGAGGGAGGGGAAGTCGAAGTCCCCGTCGCCGATGGGGAGATGGTGGTCCGCGTATCGCGAGTTATCATGGAGGTGGAGCTCCACAATGTACGGCTTTATCATTTCAATCCATGTCAACAGGGGCAATTTCGAGAAAAGGTTGAAGTGCCCCGTGTCAAAGCACAGGCCGAAATTTTCCGAGTTCATCCCCTTTGTCAGGAGAAGAAGGTTCTCCGGCTCATCTTCAAAGATATTCTCGATCGCGATCCTGATGCCCATCCCCGCGGCCCTTTGATTAAGGGGTCTCCATGTTTCAAGACTTTTTTCAAGCCAGATATCGACGCGTTTGTCATATTTCCATTTATCGTAACCTGAATGAAAAACGATCACCCGAGGGGCGAGTATTTCTGCGAAATCCAGGACCGTCAGGAACCTTTTCATCGTGACGTCTCTTATTTTTAAATCAACCGCTCCGGGGGACAGGTCCATAAAGGGCGCGTGGATTGAAAGCCCCGGGTTATAGTCGAGGACATGTTTCAGCCTGATTATATCGTCTTTCGTTAAACCGTCAAAACCTCCGGATCCGAAATAGATCTCAAGGTTGAGGCCCTCTTCCTTAACGAAAGGGAGATAGTCGTTTAGTGAATCATAAGGGACATGCACATGAGGGCTTATCACCGCGGGACCGTTCTGCAATATTGCCACTACGCGTTAACAGCTTCTTTCTTTGTTCCGGTCTTTTTTTCAGCCGCTGTTCCGGCCTTGTTTTCCCCGGGCGCGACGGAGGGCTTCTCAGCGTCCAGCGCCTTTTTCCTTTCGGATGAGGGATAATCGGATACGTACCAGCCGCTGCCTTTGAGGACAAAGGACGTGCCGGTTATGAGTTTTTTCAGTTCACCGCCGCATGAGCCGCAGACAGAGAGCGGTGAATCGGATATTTTCTGCATAATCTCAAATGTGCTGCTGCATTTACTGCATTTGTATTCATATACCGGCATAATCAACCTCCATCATCCGGATTGGAAACTTAAAACTGATGATTTTTAATTTATCACACTTATTATTTTCTTTACAAGTCGTTACAAAGTGAAGAGGTGGAGCGTGGAAATTGACAAAATACGCGCTTTAATTTAACCTGAATGCGGGCAAGATGCCTGGTGAAGCATGTTTGGACAAGCTCAACCCTCCCCTTTGGAAAAGGTATGAGCCTGGACCATTGGAACGGAGTTCGTTATGAATAATTTCGGTACAAAACTTTTTCAGAAAGCCGAGAAATACAGGAAATCGGCTGAGTACGGCAGGGCGATCGGTCTGTACCTGAAGGCGCTTGAACATTTTAAAGAAGAAGCCGACGCCTCCGGGATGCAGGACTGCGTAATGGCCCTTGCCGATACGTTCAGGGCCCGGGGCGAATTCATAACAGCAAGGGAATATTACGAGGAAGGGCTGGAGCTCGCGGATATTCTCGGTGACAAATCCTTAAGGGCTGACGCCCTGGCGGGACTCGGGCTTTGCTGGCGGGCCTCGGGAGACTGGAAAGACGCCCTTAATCTGATTGGCATGGCAAACAGATTATACAGGAGCCTTCATGATAAAAGAGGAGAGGCCTTTTCCGTCTGGGCGCGCGCGGGCGCTTACAGGATAAAAGGAGATATAAGAAAGGCCCTGACGGATTTTCACGCCGCCCTCGGAAAGTTCAGGGCGTTGAAAGACAGATCAGGCGTCGCCTATTCTTACTGCGGGCTTGGAGGGAGCTCAAGGGTCGCGGAAAGGATAGACGACTCGGGGAAATATTACAGGACGGCAAACGGGAGTTTCAGGAAATTGAAAGACCGTTTCGGGCTTGCCTATTCATACTGCGGACTGGGTAATGTCCACAGGATGCGCGGAGATTATATAAAGGCCCTGCAGTATTTCAGGAAAGCGGAAATATTGTATAAACGGATCGGCGACCGGGTGAGCTATGCTTACACCCTCTGGAGCGTCGGGACTACCCATAAAATGCTCGGGGACCCAAAGAAGGCTTTAAAGAGCTTCAGGGAGGCGGCGGTTTTTTTCAGACAGACCGAGGACCCGAGGGGGAAGATTTACTGTGTCCTGGGAATAGGGGAGGTCGATTATCTGGACGGCAGGAAAGAGAGGGCGAAGAAGGCCTTTTCAGAGGCCCTCGCGTCCGCGGGTAAATACGGCTTCGCTGTAGAGAGAAAATACGCGGGGAGACTGCTTAAAGCGTTTGATAAGGGCAGGGGCTTCCCGTTTAACCTGCCGTAGCGTCAGCGGCATGATGTTATTGAAATAAAATAATCTATCTGTTAGTATTTACTGAAATATAATGAGCGTTTCCGAGTCCCTTTTTGATCAACCCGTCAGAGAACAGAGAGAACCAGGAAAGGCAGGGCTGTTAGACAGGGCAATAGCCAGGACCATTGACTTTATAATTGTTGCCGCTTTTTATGAGGTGATCCCCAGGGCAGGCTTTTTTGCGGGACTTACATATCTCCTTATAGCCGATGGGTTATATGACGGCAGGAGCGTCGGCAAAAAGTTTATTGGATTGAGGGTTTTCGTTTATAATAATACCGACATGGTCAAGGCATGCAGCTTCAGGGAATCGATCCTGAGGAATTTCCCTTTTGCCGCCGGATTTATCGTGTTCGGGATTTTTAATCTGATCCCTCTGATAGGCTGGATTTTTTCGTCTCTGGCGGTCACTGTGGTAGTCCTCTTTGAAGGCCTTGTTCTTGTGGGCAGTGAAGAGGGCATGAGGACAGGCGACGAGCTTGCGAAGACCCATGTTGTTCAGGGGAAACAGGAGGAATAGATGTTCCATAAAATTCTTGGTTTTTTTTCGAGCGATCTTGCCATAGACCTCGGCACGGCAAACACCCTCGTTTTTGTAAAAGGCAAGGGGATCGTCTGCGATGAGCCTTCAGTGGTCGCGATCCAGAAGGACAAGGTCATCGCTGTCGGACTTGAGGCGCAGAAAATGCTCGGCAGGACGCCTGCCAATATTGTCGCGATGAGGCCTCTGAAGGACGGTGTTATCGCGGACTTCGACAAGACAGGTGAAATGCTGAAGTATTTTATAAGGAAGGTGCATAACAGAAAGAGCTTTATCTCCCCGAGGATCGCCATTGGGGTCCCTTCGGGCATAACCCAGGTGGAGCAGAGGGCTGTTAAGGACGCGGCCCAGGCCTCCGGCGCCCGCGAGATATACCTTATAGAGGAGCCGATGGCTGCCGCTATCGGGGTCGGCCTGCCGATCGGAGAGCCCTGCGGCAATATGATAGTCGACATCGGGGGCGGGACCACCGACGTGGCGGTCATCTCGCTGCACGGCGTTGTGTACAGCAAGGCGGTAAGGATGGGCGGCGACAAGATGGATGAGGCAATAGTAAACCATATCAAGAACAAGGGCCGCATCCTCATCGGCGAACGCACCGCTGAAATAATCAAGAAACAGCTTGGCTCGGCCTTCAAATTGGACGACCAGAACAGGACGATGGAAGTAAAAGGGAGAGACCTGGTCTCCGGCATACCGAAGACGGTCACGATTTATGAAGATGAAATAAGAGAGTCATTAAGCGAAAATGTAACGGTGATTATAAACGCCATAAAAGTGGCACTTGAAAATACTCCTCCCGAACTTGCCTCCGATATTGTCGACAGGGGGATTGTCCTTGCCGGCGGCGGGGCGTTATTGAGAGGTCTTGACGAGCTGCTGAAACATGAGACAGGCCTTCCGGTTATTGTTGCCGAAGACCCGCTCACTGCCGTGGTCAAGGGCGTCGGCAAGGTCCTGGACGACCTTGATATCCTGAGGAGAGTCACAATTTGAAATGAGCTATTAATTGAATCGGGATGTTTAAAAGAAAATTTATCCTTCTTGCCCTCTTTGTCCTTCTCGTATTTGCGCTGCTTACATACCAGAGTATCAAAAAAGAGCTGCATCTCCTTGATTTCGTCATCTATCCGTTAAAGGTCCTTGAGCAGGGCGGGAACGCCCTTACCGGTGTTTTCAGATACTTGCCTTTCTTTGGTAAAGACGATACCCTTGAAAGGCTCGGCAGGTGTGAGAAGGAAAAGACTGATAATACTGAAGCGGCATATGAGAATGAGAGGCTTCGAAGTCTCCTGGAGCTGAAGTCCGTGAGGCCGGACTTTATTGCCGCTGCCGGAGTCGTTGCGAGGGAGCCTACCAACTGGTTTCAGATAGTCTGGCTTGACAAGGGGCTGGGCAGCGGAATCTCGAAGGACATGGTCGCGGTAACACCCCTCGGTCTTGTGGGAAGGGTCCACAGGGTTTTTAATAAGAGGGCGAACGTCATTCTCATAACGGATGTGAACTCAGCGGTCGCGGTCAGGCTGCAATCTTCAAGGATAGAAGGCATACTTGAAGGAAACGGCGATAATAAGTGCTATCTGAAATATGTATCAAAGGACTTTGATGTGGCTGAAGGTGAAAATGTCATTACCTCGGGGCTTGACGGCATATATCCCGAAGGTGTCCTGGCGGGTTATATAAGCTCGGTCGACAGGGAGAGCGGAGAGGTTTTCCAGCTCATCGAGGTGACGCCCGCGCAGCCCCTCAACAGCGTGGAAGAAGTTGCTGTATTAAAAAGATGAAGACTTTTCTGGTTTACATTGTTTTTGCTTACCTGGCGCTGGCATTTCAGGGGCTTCTTTTTCACGGGGTAAAACCAGACCTGGCCTTCGTGCTGGTATTTTTCTACTCAATCAGGCATGAGCAGGGAAAGGGCATGGTTTTCGGGGCGTTGACCGGCCTGCTGATCGATATCTCAAGCGGGTTTATCATAGGGCCCAATATTGCCGCCAAGGGCGCCGCCGCTTTTCTTGCAAGGAACATCAGGGACAACCTGTTTCAGTGGAACAGGTTCATCAGCGCCCTGACTGCCGCGGCACTTTCGCTGGTCGATATGTTTATTGTGCGTATTTGCTACGAAACCTTTTCGGGAGTGTCCTTTGCAAACAGGCCGTGGGGGCTTTCAGCGGCGGGCATCGCGTATACAATAGCCGCGGCCCTGATATTGTATCCTGTTTTTAACAGGAGGGAAGAAGTCATTGGAGGTCTTAAAAATTATTAAAGATGTTTTATTAACCACAGGAACGAAGTTTCGCTATGGATAAGAGAATAAAAATTGCCTCCTATATTGTGCTTTGCGTATTCGGCATCTTTGTCCTCAGGCTCTGGCATCTCCAGATAATAAAAGGCAGTGAATATAAAATGCTCGATGAGCGCAACAGGTCAAGGGTCATCGATGTCCCCGCGCCGAGAGGGGTAATCTATGACAGGAACAATAACCCCATTGTGAGGAATGTATTGTCTTTTGACATAGTCATGGTGAGTGAAAACATGCCGAAAGACCCCGGCGCGCTGACCGGTCTCGGCAGGCTTGTCGGCGTTGAACCGGAACACATAAAAAGACTTGCAAGGGCGTCGTCAAACCCGTATGAGGTCGTCAACCTCAGGCGCAATGTTTCATTTGAGGAGGTCGCCAGGATAGAGGCAAGGAAGATTGACTTCCCCGGGCTGCAGGTGGACGTGGCAAGCGCCAGGGGTTATATTTACGGGCAAACTGCAAGTCATGTCCTGGGTTATCTTGGAAATACGACGCCCGCGCAGTTGGCGTTTCCTGAATACAGTAATGTCCCCAGGCAGGCATTTATCGGTCAATTCGGGGTTGAGAAAAGCTATGACGGCCTGCTCAGGGGGACCGCCGGTAAAAAGATAGTGGAAGTAGACGCCCTCGGCAACGTAATCAGATTTGTAAAGATACAGCGACCCGTAAGAGGTGAAGACCTGAAACTTACTATCGACATTAATGCCCAGATGGAGGCGGAAAAAAGCCTTGAGGACAAAACAGGCGCGGTGGTCGCCATAAAGCCTGATACCGGAGAAATACTGGCGTTAGCAAGCGCCCCTTCCTTTGATCCCAATCTGTTTGTCGGAGGGATAGGGCGCGAGGCATGGAAAGAATTGATAAACGACCCCAGGAAACCCCTGATGAACAGGGCCATCCAGAACCAGTATCCACCGGGATCGACTTTTAAAACAATCACGGCGCTCGCCGCCCTTGAAGGGGGGATCGTTACTGAGAACACGCCCGCGTTTTGCAGCGGAGGAACATATTTCGGGAGGCTTTTCAGGTGCTGGAAGGAAGGAGGACACGGCGGCGTCAGCCTTCACAGGGCACTTGTTGAGTCCTGCGACGTTTATTTTTATGAAATCGGAAAGAGGATAAATATAGATTTGATTGCAAAATACGCTTCGGCTTTGGGACTCGGCAGGCCTACGGGGATCGAGCTTGAAGGCGAGGCTTCGGGCATTGTCCCTTCCACAAAATGGAAGCTCAGCAGAAAGAATGAGAAGTGGTACCAGGGCGAGACACTCAGTGTAGCGATAGGTCAGGGTTATCTTGCCGTTACCCCGATCCAGATGGCAAGGATGATCGCTACTGTGGTGAACGGAGGCAAACTGTATAAACCGCATCTTGTAAGCGGCAATAATATTGCAAGGCCTGAAAGTGTTGTGGAACTAAACCCGGAATATGTGGAGATGGTCGAAAATGCGCTTGTCGGCGTCGTGTATGAAGGCGGCGGCACCGGGAGGGCGGCGCGCTCAAATATTGTCAGCATCGGAGGCAAAACCGGAACAGCGCAAGTCATTGGAGGGGCCGTCAGGGGGAAGCTCCTTTCCGACCAACATCAGGACCATGCCTGGTTTATAGCCTTCGCGCCGGGATATAAGCCTGAAATAGCCGTAGCCGTGTTCGTTGAGCACGGGGGTCACGGCGGTTCGACTGCCGCGCCGATAGCGAAACGTGTAATTGAGGCATATTTTAACCCTCCAAAGCCGGAGGGTGAAGAAGGGAAACAGGGTGAACAGGGGCCGGAGACGCAGACACAGGGAACGGAGCAGGGGGGTCTGAATGAGGACGGCCAACTAAAGGAAGATCAGTTTGAGGAACAACAAAATAGCGCAGGTGATTAAATTATGATAGACCGCAGGGTAATAAAAGATTTCGACAAAGGCTTCCTGATTGTTATAGTCGTTATTGCGTTGATAGGGGTGATGACTATCTACAGCTCCACAAGACCGCTTTTGGGGACCGCGCAGGAGTCTTTTTATCTGAAGCAGTTGAACTGGATCATCCTGAGCCTCGGATGTTTTTTCCTCGCCCTGTTTATCGATTACAGATGGTTCATGAGATTCTCTTATGTATTTTATATTATCGGCATTCTGCTGCTCGTGCTGGTCCTCATCGCGGGCCGGAAAGGCATGGGCGCGCAGAGATGGCTGAATCTCGGTTTTTTATCATTTCAGCCTTCGGAATTCTTCAAGCTCTTTTTTGTAGTCGCGCTATCGCGTTATCTTTCCGGCCTGGACCAGGAGGAGAAGATCGATTCGCGCCTGATGCTGAAAATGGTCACGGGGTTTTTTATTGTCCCGGCTGTTCTTATTCTCAAACAGCCCGACCTGGGGACCATGCTGATTCTGCTGTTCATATTTACCGCGATGGTTTTGACGGCGGGCATAAAAAAGAAGATTATTATCATGACGGTCATCATCGGATTGATAGCGGTGCCGGTCGGCGGTAAATTCATGTGGGACAGGCTGAAAGATTATCAGAAGAACAGGATAATAGCGTTTATCGACCCACAGGCGGACCCGCAGGGCATCGGTTACCACATAAAGCAGTCAAAGGTCTCCATCGGGGCCGGCGGCTTTATCGGAAAGGGATACCTGCAGGGCACCCAGGGGCCTTACAGGTTTCTGCCTGAAAACCATACCGATTTTATCTTTTCGATTTTCGCGGAGGAGTGGGGCTTCACCGGCAGCCTTGTTTTATTCCTGTTGTACCTGTTTGTCATTTGGAGGGGCTTTGATACGGCAATAACTTCGCGGGACCGGGACGGGCGCTTCCTGGCCCTCGGGGTGACCTATATGTTCTGCTTTTATTTCATTGTCAACGTGGGGATGACGCTCGGATTAATGCCGGTCGTGGGGATACCGCTGCCGCTCATGAGCTACGGAGGCACCGCCCTGCTTTCCAATTTTCTCGCCCTCAGCATCATAGAGAACGTCAGGATGCGGAGGTTCGCTTCGTATTACTGAGGGCGGCTGTTTTGTGGTCACAATTGTTGACACAAGCAAAATTTACCTGCTATACTTATCGCAGGAGGCAATATGAAGGTGGCAACGGTCAGGGAATTCAGGGACAAAGCTACAAGTTATTTTAAGGATGATGAACCTGTTCTTGTCACAAGACATGGCAAAGTAGCAGGACTTTATCTGCCGATCGACCATCCGGAGAGCTTTCCTTTGGAGCTCAGGAAAGAACTGCTGGTCCGCCTTGGTGAATTCGTGGGCCGTTCACTTGAGAAAAAGGGAATAACAGAGGGGAAACTACTTGCAGATTTCAACACCTTTAAAAAAACTCGCCGCAGACGCTAACGTAATCCTTTCCGCAGTTGCCGGCAAAGCGGCGCTCCGCGTATTTCTGAAAGAAAACATTGATATTGTGACAACACGGTTTAATATTGATGAAGTCAGAGAATATCTTGATGTTATCGCGGAACAGTATGGAATCAGCAAAGAAATTCTTGAGTCCCAGCTCAAACTCCTTCCCCTTAAAATTTACCCCCGGCATTTTTATGAAGATTTAATTCAAAAGGCAGCTCAGAAATTGTCAGGCAGGGATGAAGACGATATGGAATTGCTTGCCCTTGCAATGAAACTGAGAGTTCCTGTCTGGAGCAATGACAGGGATTTTCAGCATTCAGGAATTGATTTTTTTACAACTGCAAAACTGTTGAAGATCCTGAAAGCGTAAGAATGAAAAGAGGATTTATGAAAAAAAGTAAAGAAATATTTAAGGAATACGATTTCAGCAAAGGCAGGCGCGGCGCTGTTCTCCCCCAGAAAGGCAAAACCAGAATCACTATCTGCATTGACACCGATGTGCTTGAGTGGTTCAGGGATGAAGCAGAGCGTGAAGGACAGGGTTACCAGACAGCAATAAATCGGGCCTTGCGTAACTATATCAAACAGGATAAAAGGCCGATCCATGAGATAGTGCGTGAGGTGGTACGGCAGGAGATGCGGAAAAGCAAGAAGGCAAGCTGAAAAGAGCATCCCTCGTTTACCCCCTACTTTTTTCTCTTTACAGTACTTGATAGTTTACGGTAATACTTCTTAGCCTCTTTGACAGCAAGCGGCTTCTTATCCTTTGTTTCAATTATATATCTGCCAAAAGCATTTTTGGGTTCAAGTTTTATAACCAGTTTTGCCTCTAAAGCGTCGGCTATTTTTTTTAGTGTAGCAAGCTTTGGCAAACCATGGGTAAGCCTTTCAATCCTTGAGACAGTAGACTGAGGTATTCCAGCCTTTAATGCGATATCTCCTTGCGTCATTTTTTGTCTCAACCTCTGCTTTATAATGCTTTTAACAAGCTCATATTCGGGAAGCAGTTTTTCATACTCTTCCCTGACGGCCTTCTTTTTAAGTAATTCCTTTATGTGTTCCTCATATGTAATCTTTTTCATGTCACACCTCCCGTAAAAGGTAATCTTTCATTCTCTGTTCAGCTATTTCAATCTCCTTTTTAGGAGTCTTATCTGTTTTCTTTGTAAAACCATGCAGCAAGACAAACCTTCTGCCTGTATGGGCAAAATACAATATCCTGCTGATGCCCGACTTATCCTTAATTCTTATTTCAAATAGTTTTTTACGACCCATAATTTGTTTAACATATGGTTCTTTTACAGCAATCCCATATTCCGTGAGCAATCTTGTAATAAAGATAAATCTTGCCTGCCCTTCATCGGAAAGCGAATCAATAAACTCCTTCGCAGGACATTTGTTGTTTCCCGTCACATAATATGCAATTGTCCACCTCACGGGAATTATTATATAGCAATCATGCTATATTGGTAAAGGCCTGGATGAATGTGAAGTCATATAGAAATGATGTGAACCAGTCGCAAATTGCGACCGGTTCACAGACTTCGGCATAGAGAAAGAATCCCGTCAGGATCAGGAACAACTGGTGACAATTTGCCACCGGTTCAAAACAATGAAGCATTCAAGCAGCCTGCCTTACTTTTGCACTATTTAACCCCATACCTCCCTTGTCCCTTAAATTCCACAATACCTTTGTCCCTGAGGATTTGCAACTGCTGGCGGATTTTGGGGCGGATGTGTTTGTTGTCGGG
>QZKO01000022.1 GCA_003599505.1 Nitrospiraceae bacterium
ATCATGTCCGATTCATTAAAACAGTATGTGCAGCAGATTTCCAGTCTGCCTACCATCCCTGTCGTCGCGCAGGAAATATTGAAGCTTGTTCATGATGACCTCATATCGGTCGACAAACTGGAAAATATCATCAGGAATGACCCGCCGATAGCCGCAAAAATAATAGGCGCGGCCAACTCAGCCTTTTTCGGATATAAAACACCCACCCAGACCGTCAACAACGCTATAATGCGGATAGGCTTCAATAATGTCAGGGACATCGCCCTCGGTGTTTCTATAATGACTGTTTTTGAAAATAAGGAGGTCCCGGGCGCGTTTGACTATCAGAGGATATTCAATCACTCCGTGACTGTGGGACTGGTCGCGCAGTTGATATCAAGAGACCTGAAGATGAAGTTTACCGAAGAAATCTTCCTGAACGGGATATTGCACGACCTGGGATACCTCGTGCTGAACAAATATTTCTCCGATACGTACAGGAACGTGCTGGATATCTTTGAAAAGGAGGGATTTCTCATAGAAGCGGAGAAGGAAGTTTTTAATTTCACCCATGCCGACGTGGGCGCCTGGCTTGCAGAAAAATGGAACCTGCCCGAGGGCCTTCTGGAGACTGTTCTTTACCATCACAACCCGTCTCAGGCAAAGAAGAATTTAAAACGCATCGCCGTTGTGCATATTGCCGATTATATCGTAAGCCGAAGCGTCTTCAGCGTGACAAAAAACAATCCCAATTATACCCTTGATCTGTCCTCGTTTGACGCACTCGGAATTCAGGAAGATTACCTCGGCAAACTTGAAGAAAAGATACAATCCGGAGACGTTGTCTAATATGACGGGATATGCCGGATTTTCCCCAAAATACGCTTGACCTGTTTTTCCGTGCGCCCTATATCGTAACTGTTGTCTATCACGAAATCCGCGAGCTTCTTTTTCCTGGTTACGGACATCTGGGCGCGGAGCCTGCCGG
Organism: Nitrospiraceae bacterium; assembly: GCA_003599505.1. Lineage (GTDB taxonomy): Bacteria > Nitrospirota > Thermodesulfovibrionia > UBA6902 > UBA6902 > SURF-23. The sequence goes on from QZKO01000022.1 coordinate 968, forward strand.
ATGCTTCGTCTGCTGAAAAACCTTTCCTGGCGAGTCGCTTGATCGCAAGGTCTCTGCGGCAATAAACGACAACGGTCTTGTCAAAAAAGATTTCGTATCCTGCCTCAAACAGGAGCGGGACCTCGAAGACAATTAACGCGGACGGTTTTTTCTTCAGAATCCCCGACTCCGCCTCTTTCATCATTTTCAGAACCTGGGGATGAATTATCTTCTCGACCGCTTTCCGTTTCGCGGGGTCATGAAAAATTATCTGCGCCACGCGCGGCTTATCAATCGATATTCCGCCCGGTTTTTTAATCAGGATGTCCTTGCCGAGGAAGAGGGAAATCTTTCTGATCGTTTCAGGCTTTTCCAGTATGTTATGGACGAATTTATCGACGTCAAAGACGTGGGCGCCTGATTTTCTGAAGAGGGAAAGAACAGACGTCTTTCCCATCCCGAAATTGCCTGTAAGTCCTATGGTCGGCATAGGGGAATTATAACAAACTTCCGCAGTTGTTATCCTTGACTTACCCATATAAGGCTGATAATATATTTTACCTTTGATTTTATCAGCCCCAGGAGGTCTTGTGAAAATAGCAATCGGGAGTGACCATGCCGGTCTGGCTTTAAAAAATGAGATAATCACTGTGCTGAAAGAGCTCAATATTACATGGGAGGATTTCGGCACAAACAGTGACGAGTCTGTTGATTATCCCGATTTCGGCGAGAAAGTTGCAGGACTGGTTTCAGATGGTAAGATAGAAAAAGGTATTCTCATATGCGGCACCGGTATAGGGATGTCGATAGTTGCCAATAAATTTCCAAACGTCAGGGCTGCCTTGTGCTGCGAGACTTATTCGGCGAAGATGAGCAGGCTTCACAATGACGCCAACCTGCTGGTTTTGCCCGGAAGGACCATAGATGGAAAGACGGCGGCGGAGATTGTTAAAGAATGGCTCAGGACGCCTTTTGAAGGCGGCCGGCATCAAAGAAGGCTCGACAAGATAAAGGCGATAGAATCGAGGCTCTGTAAGTGAAAATGACCGAACTGAAGAAAAGCGATCCTGAGATTTACAACGCAGTCGTAGGGGAGATTGAGCGTGAAAGAGACAAGATCGTCCTTATCGCGTCTGAAAATTACGCGAGCAGGGCGGTGCTTGAAGCGCAGGGTTCCGTATTCACCAACAAATACGCGGAAGGCTATCCGAATAAACGTTATTACGGCGGCTGCGAGTATGCCGATGTAGTGGAGACACTGGCCATTGAGAGGGCGAAGAAGCTCTTCGGGGCCGAGCACGTGAATGTCCAGCCGCATTCCGGGACCCAGGCGAACATGGCGGTATACTTTTCGGTCCTGAAGCCGAAGGACAGGATACTCGGATTAAGCCTCAGCCACGGCGGTCACCTGTCTCACGGCGTACAGGCAAACTTCTCAGGCATTCTTTATAAAACGTTTTCTTACGGAGTGGACAAAAAAACGGGGTTGATTGATTATGATAACGTTAGAAAACTGGCCAATAGACATAAGCCGAAAATACTTCTCGCCGGCGCGAGCGCGTATTCAAGAATAATCGATTTCAAGATATTATCCGGGATAGCAAAAGAGGTAAACGCGTATTTTCTTGCCGATATTGCTCACATCGCGGGACTTATTGCGACAGGCAATCATCCCTCACCCGTGCCGTACGCGGATTTTGTCACTACCACTACTCACAAAACACTCAGGGGGCCGAGGGGGGGCATGATAATGTGCAAGGCCGAATACGCGAGGGCCGTCGACAAGATGGTCTTCCCGGGATTGCAGGGGGGGCCGCTTATGCATGTTATCGCAGCCAAGGCGGTGGCCCTGCGGGAGGCGATGACGCCGGAATTCAAAAGATACCAGTTACAGATTATAAAGAACGCCAGGGAATTGGCCGGGGCCCTTGCAGGCAGAGGTTTTAAAATCATATCAGGGGGGACCGATACCCATTTGATGCTTATAGACCTTACAGGTAATAATATTACCGGCAAGGAAGCGGAGGCCGCTCTTGATTCAGCCGGGATTACCGTCAATAAAAATTCCATACCTTACGATACATTGCCCGCCACGATTACAAGCGGCATCCGGATAGGCACCCCGATAGTAACGAGCAGGAAGATGAAAGAACCCGAGATGGTTATTATTGCCGATCTTATTTCCAGGGTATTGAATGATCCTGAAAACACCACTCTTATCAACCAGGTCAGGGACAAGGTCAAAGTATTGTGCAGGAAATTTCCTGTTTATGAAGACATAGAGATTTAACACAGAGACACGGAGGCACGGAGGAAGACAAAAAAGAATGCGCCGCTGTTGTCGACATTTCAATTCACCATGAAGTGCCCTTTTTGCTCACATATAGAGGACAAGGTAATCGATTCAAGGCAAAGCAAAGACGGTGATATTATAAGGCGCCGCCGGGAATGTCTGAAATGTGAAGGGCGTTTTACAAGCTATGAGAGAATTGAAAATATCCTGCCTCATGTTGTTAAAAAAGACAACCGGAGGGAGCCGTTTGACAGACAGAAGATCCTCCAGGGACTTGAAAAGGCATGTGAGAAAAGACCCGTCAGTTATGAAACGCGGGAAGAATTGGTAGGGAAAATTGAAAAAAACCTTTTGGCCTCGGGGGAGAAAGAGATCCCCGGCACTCTTATCGGAGAACAGGTGATGAACGGGCTCAGAGAGATTGACGAAGTCGCCTATGTACGGTTTGCTTCCGTTTACAGACAGTTTAAGGACATAAACGAATTTATGCAGGAAATAAACGATATCGTCTGCAATAAGAAGTTCGATAAAAAGAAGAACTGAATCCCCCGCGTTTTTTATCAACCACTCAGAGCGTCTCGCCGGCAAATCTTGACAAGAAGGAAAGGAAAGGATATATTAATTTTAAGGGATCAAGATGTTTGAGAAATTTACTGAAAGAGGCAGAAAAGTAATAATATACGCCCGCGAAGAAGCCGAGAAACGTCAAAACGATTATCTCGGCACCGAACACCTCCTCCTCGGTCTGTTGAGAGAAGAAGAGAGCCTCCCCATGGTTATCCTCAAAAAGATGGGCCTTTCCGCTGAAGAATTGCGCATGGAGGTTGAGAGGAACCTGCCCACGGGATCAAATATCCTTACTTTCGGAGACATACCTTTTACGCCGAGGGCGAAGAAAGTGCTCGAGCTCTCCGTGGAAGAAGCAAGGCTTCTCGGCCATAGTTATATCGGAAGCGAACATCTTCTTATTGGACTGATCAGGGAAGAGTCGGGGATCGCAGGCAAGATACTGAGGAGTCTTGGGGCCAACCTGCTCGCAGTCAGACAGCTCGCGATAAACCTTTCATCCCGCAAGATTCAGCATGCCGGGAAGGAAAAGAAGACCCATACGCCCGCCCTTGACGAGTTCGGCAGGGACATAACCCAGCTTGCAAAGGAGGGAAAGCTTGACCCCGTTATAGGCAGAGAGAATGAAATTGAACGGGTATTGCAGATACTTGGGAGAAGGGTGAAAAATAATCCGGTGATTATAGGGGAATCAGGCGTCGGAAAGACGGCGATCGTTGAAGGACTCGCCCAGCGGATTGTGAATGAAGACATCCCTGAGAACCTTATCGATAAAAGGATTGTAAGCCTTGATCTCGGGGCCCTTATTGCCGGCACAAAGTACAGGGGGCAGTTTGAAGAAAGGCTCAAACTGGTGATGAAGGAAATTACCCAGAGCGACAACGTAATACTTTTTATCGATGAACTGCATACTCTTATAGGCGCAGGCGCCGCGGAAGGCTCGATCGACGCTTCAAATATGCTGAAACCCGCCCTGTCGAGAGGAGAGATTCAGTGCATCGGGGCCACCACCCCTGATGAATACAGGAAATATATAGAAAAAGACGGGGCCTTTGAAAGACGTTTCCAGCCGATATATCTGCAGCCGCCGTCGGTTGAAGAGAGTATTCAGATACTTGAAGGGGTAAGGAACAGATACGAGCTTCACCACAAGGTCAAGATAAGTCATGAAGCAATAAAGGCCTGTGTTAATCTTTCCGACCGGTATGTCGCGGAAAGATACCTGCCCGACAAGGCAATTGATGTAATGGATGAAACAGGCGCAAGGATAAAATTAAAACGCTATACCATGCCGCCTGAATTGCGTGAAATCGAGAAGGACCTGAAAAGACTTGCAAAGGAGAAAAGTCTTTATGTGAAGCTCCAGGATTTTGAGAAAGGGGCTTCAGTCAAGAGCGAGGAAGACAGGATCAAGAAACTGTACGATACCCTTTACAAGAACTGGCATGATAACCAGCAGAAGGAAACCCCTGTCGTGACGGAAGATGATGTGTCGTTTACCGTGTCCAAAATAACCGGGATCCCCCTTGCCAAGCTTGAAGAAAAAGAGTCCGAAAAACTCCTCCGCATGGAGGAGGAGCTGCACAGGAGAATTGTCGCGCAGGATGAAGCGGTGAAGACCATCGCAAAGGCCATCAGACGGTCGCGGGCGGGACTGAAGGCAAGGAAAAGACCTATCGGATCATTTTTCTTTCTCGGACCCACCGGTGTCGGCAAAACAGAGCTTGCGAAGGCATTGACGGAATTTCTTTTTAATGATGAGAACGCCCTTGTGAAAATAGACATGTCCGAGTATATGGAAAGATTTAATGTATCAAGGCTGACCGGCGCTCCCCCCGGATACGTCGGATACGAAGAAGGCGGGCAGTTGACCGAGACAGTCCGCAGAAGACCGTATTCGGTCGTCCTTTTCGATGAAATAGAAAAAGCCCACCCCGATGTGTTCAACGTGCTGCTTCAGGTGCTTGATGAAGGGGTGCTTACCGATAATCTGGGCAGGAAGGTCGACTTCAAGAATACCGTCATCATAATGACTTCTAACATCGGGACCAGGTTTATCCAGAACGCCACACCGCTTGGTTTCCACCAGACGACATCAAAAAACACATATAAAAAGATTAAAGACGCGGTGCTTAATGAATTGAAAAACAAGTTTAACCCTGAGTTCCTGAACCGGATTGACGATATTGTGGTGTTCCATCAACTGGAAAAAGACCATCTGGTGAAAATTGTCCATTTACTTGTCAACGAGCTCAACAGGCAGCTTCTTGACAAGGACCTTGCTGTTGAGCTCTCGGAAGAAGTGGTGGACTGGCTTATTGATAAAAATTACCAGACCACATACGGCGCGAGGCCTATGAGAAGGGCTGTTCAGAAACATATAGAAGACCCTCTTTCAGAAGAAATCCTGAAGGGGAAATTCAAGGAAATAAAAAAGATCAAGGTCATACTTGAGAACGATGCGCTTGTCTTTGTTGAAAGCGATGTGGAAGCATTGGTTTCATCACATAATTAGCCTTAATCCCCTGTCTCATTCCATTCAATAGTTCCTGGATTTATTCCGGCCCGCTGGAGCCCTTTTGCTTTTTCCCCAGGTTTTTATATAATGTCACATCTGTCTGAATGGAGGATTCATGAAAAGACTCTGGGCGCCGTGGAGAATAGAGTACATCCTTGATGCAAACAAGAACAAGACCTGCCTGTTCTGTGATGTTTCAGCAAAGGACAACAGTAAAAGCAGTGACAGAAAGAACCTGATACTTTACAGGGGCAGCCACTGTTTTATACTGATGAACAAATATCCATACAACAACGGGCACCTGATGGTTGTGCCGTATTTCCATACGTCCACATTTGAAGGCCTGTCGGATGATGCGCTGTTTGAGATTGTAAAAACGATGAAACTGTCTGTAGATGTCCTGAAGAAGGCGTTAAACCCGGACGGTTTCAATCTCGGTCTTAATTTCGGCAAAGTCGCCGGCGCCGGAATGGAATCACATATGCATTGGCATGTTGTCCCGCGCTGGACCGGCGATACGGACAGTATGCCGATTATTGCGGAAACAAGGGTAATGCCTGAGCATTTGCGCAAAACCTATAACAAGGTCCTCAGGTTATTTCCAAAAAACAGATAGCTTCCCGGAAGTATTTTAAAACTTGACTCCTGATAACTTGCTGATTAATCAGGTTTTGTAATCGTTTCATGGCCTGGTTGTACCAGAAATAGAAGAGATCGGTTCAAGAACAGGAGACGTTTAGCCGTTACTTTTAATACAGGAATAGTTTAATACCGGATAGAATTATTAATAATTTTATGCTATATTTATAAGTTGATTGCCCTGGAGGAGACCGTATGAAGGAGAAGGACATATTTGATGAAATTATCGAAGTAGGCAAAAGGAGAGGGGTCCTTACCTACGATGAGATAAATGAAGCTTTACCCTCGGAATTTTTTACCCCTGATGAAATAGAAGACCTCATGGACCTTCTCAGCGATATGGGCGTCCGTATCGTCGACGAAGAACAGGCGCTGCCGATTGAAGAGGCGGAGGCCCAGGAATACGAGAAGACCGAAGACCTTGTTCAGGCATACTTCCATTCAATGGGCGATATCTCTATTCTTACCAAAGATGAAGAGGTAGAGCTCGCCAAGAAGCTTGAAGAAGGAAAAGGCATTATCGCGGAAATTATCCAGCCCCTTCCGATCACAAAGAGGATAGAGGAGAATTTTGTAACCAGCGAAGAAGAGATGATCGAAGAAGACGAGCGTGTGTCCCAGATAATGGACCTGACTTTAATCAGGCTTGAGATAATGGTAAGGAAGGCAAGAGTCCTGATGAAAGACCTGGGGCCGTACGGGGGCTCCATGAAAGCCCTCAGGAATTGTATCGCGAGTGAAAAAAGCAGGAAAAAAACAAAAACCATGAAGTTGAACATGATGGAAGATGTTTTAAACCGCGCGCAGATCGCCTTTAAAAAAATTGAAGGCGAAGTCGGGACAAGGGTTGAAGACCTCCTGAATAAATGGGAAAGGATCAGCAAAGCGCAGGCCTATGTACTTGAAGCCAAAAACGAGCTGATAACAAGGAACCTCCGCCTTGTCGTTAATATCGCTAAAAATTATGTCGGCAGGGGGCTGCCTCTGTTGGACCTGATCCAGGAAGGGAACATCGGTCTTATGAAGGCCGTGGATAAGTTCAAGTATGAGAAGGGCTTTAAATTCAGCACCTACGCGACCTGGTGGATCAGGCAGGCGATAACGAGGGCGCTGATCGACCAGACCAAGACCATCAGGGTGCCTGTCCATATGATGGAATTTTATAACAGGGTCACGAAGGCCTCACGTGAGCTCACACAGGACCTGGGCAGGGAGCCCACCGATGAGGAGATAGCCAAGCGCCTTTCTGTTCCGACCAGGAAAGTGGAAGAGGTATTCAGGGCCATCCAGGACCCTATCGCCCTGCAGACACCCGTGGGCGATGAGGACACGGAACTGGAAGACTTTATCGGCGACAAGAACAGCCCCTCTCCATATACAGATACCGAGAACAAGGAAATATCGGGTTATATCAAGAAGGTCCTCGGGACCTTGACCCCGAAAGAGGAAAAAGTCATAAGGATGAGGTTCGGTATCGGCGTAGACAGGGACCACACGCTTGAGGAAGTGGGAAGGCACCTTACCATCACAAGGGAAAGAGTAAGGCAGATTGAAGCAAAGGCATTAAGGAAACTGAAACACCCAAGCAGGCTCAAGGCCCTCAAGGCCCTCGTCAGTTCATAAACGGGTTGCCTATTTCTGTCCCACCGTCATTCCAGGCATAATTTCTTCGCTGCTGTCTATAATGACGGCAGCCGATGTGGCGGGCTGAAGCGATACGACCTGTATCTTGCCTATCTCTCTCTTGACAGAAGAGCCTGAGAAAACCGAAAAGACATCCCCTGCCTGAAGACCGTCATTTTGTCCCTTGTCAAGAAATACTATATCTTCCCCGCTGGATAGTTCATGGCTGAAAAGCGACTCTACGATATAACCTTCTATTTCCGGGGTCCTTGCGACAGCGGGAGCCAGGGGAACATCCATCCCGGTATAAGGAATCAGACTGTCTCCCACATGTATCTCTTCAAAGGAGCGGATTATCTCAGCCCTGGGGGTATTGTTGTCAGTCCCGACGATCTCCAGGACGCCGGTCACCCGTATCAGATGCCCCAATAACTTCCCTGTTGCGGGATGTTTAACTGTTTTAACGTCCCTGATCGCAAGAAACCGGCCCTTTGAGCCTTCATCCCCGGCGATTACCAGAGAAGGTTTCCCCTGCAGGTTTCCGGCGGACAATACCTTCTCAGGGGAAATGTTTACGTACACGACGTCATTATTTCCGGCAATTTCCTGTCCGGATGGAGTGGAGGTTATCTCGCCGATACCGGGAAATTTTTCCGATATCCAGCCCAGGGATATAAACAGGTTTTTACCAACCAGATATTTTTCCTGCGGTCCGGCAGGTGGTTCTGAAGCGGGTGGTTCAACTGCGGCAGGGGCCGCGGTTTCAGGGGCGCGGGCTTCAGTTTTTTTCTTTGACTGCGTCTGTTCCAGGGAGGGTTTTTGCTCGGCGGAAGGCTTTTCCTCGGCGGAAGGTTTTTCCTCCGTGGAAGACAGGGTTTGATCAATCAATTCTTCCCTGGAGGGAATAGTTATCTTTTCGCCGGGATAAATGAGATCAGGGTTGTTGATATGCGGGTTGACGTTCCAGAGTTTGGGCCATAAAAAAGGGTCTTGCAGCCTGGAGCCGGAGATGTCCCAGAGGGTATCCCGGTCCTGAATGATATATTCTTCGGATGTTTTTTCCTGGGCGACGGCATATGCCGTACATATCAGTAATGCGGCAAGAAGAATAAAAAACATTTTTTTCATTTCATCTCTCCTTAATCACGGCTTTTTATCATACCTTACAATATCTAAGTGAGGGACTTGTGTCAAGCTTTTAAATCACGTTGTATAGTGCGCGTTGATCTTTATGTATTTTTCCGTCAGGTCGCAGGTCAGCGCCTTCGCGCTTTTTGTCCCCATGCCGAGATCGATTGTCAGGGAAATATTTTTTTCCGCTAAAAGCTCCCGTGCCTCGGGTTCTTTTTTGGTCCCTGTCCCTTTCCGCACCAGCCTGACATTATTCAGATAAATGTCGATCCTGTCTTCCCTGACTTCTGTCCCCGAATAGCCTATTGCCGCGATAATCCTCCCCCAGTTAGGGTCTCTCCCGTATATCGCGGTCTTGACAAGCATGGAATTCGCCACTGCCCTTGCGACTCTTTCCGCGTCGGTCCCGGTACGGGACCCTTTAACGGTAATTTCAACGAGTTTTGTCGCGCCTTCGCCGTCTGTCACAATCATCTTCGCAAGCTCATACGCGACATCGCGTAATGCGTTAGCAAAGGTCCGGTACGCGGGGGAGCCTTTTGCTACCGGGGTGTTTTGCAATAAACCGTTTGCCATCGCCATTGCCGTATCATTTGTGCTCATGTCGTTATCAATGGAGATCCGGTTGAAGGAATTCCGGACGGCTTCCCTGAGAGCGGAATCAAGGGCTTCAGGCGTCACTGCAATATCGGTAAACATGAAACACAGCATTGTAGCCATATCAGGGCATATCATGCCGGCGCCTTTTGCGATACCCGCGATGACGCCTGTTTTCCTGCCGATCCGTATTTTTTTTGTAAATATTTTTGCGAACGTGTCTGTCGTCATTATGGCTGAAGCGGCCTTGTCCAGATCAAAAGGAGAAAGCCTTTTGACTAACAGGGGTACGGCCCTTCTTATTTTCTCCATAGGCAGCGGCCTGCCGATAACGCCCGTGGAAGCGACATAGACGAGGGCTGAAGGAATGCCGAGCGTTTTTGCGGTCAGTCCGGTCATTTCTCCCGCGTTTTTATATCCCGCGGTCCCGGTGCAGGCGTTTGCATTGCCGCTGTTGACAATAACTGCCTGACCTCTTTGTGAAGATATTTGCTTGATGGCAAGGCGGACCGGAGCGGCTTTGATCCTGTTTGTAGTGAAGACACCCGCAAGGGCCGCCGGTTTTTCTGAAAATATAAGGGCCAGGTCATATGCCCCTGACTTTTTTATCCCGGCCGGAAGGCCCGCGAAGCTGAACCCCGGGACAATAACGGAAGCGCGGCCCATCAGGGGGAATAAGGGGGAGACAGGAGGCCGGCTGACTCTTCGAAGCCGTACATTATATTCATATTCTGCACCGCCGTACCGGATGCTCCTTTTAAAAGGTTGTCGATCGCGCTGACTACAATAAGCGTCTGCCCCACCGGGGCGCGTTTGTTCAGAAATATGGAAAGGTCACAAAAGTTGCTGCCTTTTACGGCCTTTGTAGAGGGGTATATCCCGTTTCCAAGGACCCTCACAAACAGCTCATTACCGTAAAAATCCCGGTATAGTTCATTGACGTCCCCGAGGGACACCTTCTTTTTGAGGCGGACATAAATAGTGCTGAGGATGCCCCTGTCCATCGGCATGAGGTGAGGCGTAAAAATTATATTTACCTTTTTCTTTGACAGGGAGGTCAATTCCTGCTCGATTTCGGGTGTATGGCGATGGCTTGTAACCGCGTACGCCTTTACCGAGTCATTGACTTCGCAAAACATAAAAGGCTGGGCCGGACTTCTCCCGGCGCCCGAGGCGCCGGATTTTGAATCTATGATAATTGAATCCCTGTCAATAAAATTCTTTCCTATTATCGGGGCCAGACCGAGTATCGCGCTCACGGGATAGCAGCCGGGGTTTGCTGTTATCGATGCTTTCCTGATCTGTTTCCTGTTGATCTCGGGCAGGCCGTAAACACTTTTTTTAAGAAGCGAAGGGAACAAATGCGGAGCGTTATACCATTCCTGATACACCACGGGGTCTTTTATTCTGTAATCCGCTGAAAGGTCTATAACTTTTTTGCCCGCGTTGTAAAGAAAAGCTGCGGTTTCCTGTGAAGTCTTGTGCGGCAGACAGAGGAAAAAAAGGTCTGCTTTTTTTATCAGAGACTTCAGGTCGAGCAGTTCAAACTTCAAACCTGAGTTTCTGATATGGAGGAACACATCGGAGACAGGAGCGCCGGCGGAGCGCTCGGAGGTGACGGCTGCAACTTCCGCGTAAGGATGCGCGGAAAGAAGTCTGATAAGCTCAGCGCCTGTATAACCGCTTCCGCCCAGGACGGCAACTCTAAGAAGTGGTTTAGTCATAACTTCTTAATTATCTCTTTGAGAACTGGAAGCGTTTTCTCGCGCCCTTTTGTCCGTATTTCTTTCTCTCAACAACTCTCGGGTCTCTTGTCAGAAGGCCTTCTTTTTTAAGTTTCCCCCTGAAATCCGAATTGACCGATATAAGGGCGCGCGCGATGCCGTGTCTGATCGCGGAAGCCTGTCCGCTTACCCCGCCGCCGTTTACTCTGATGATCAGGTCGTATTTGCCGCTGACGCCGGCGACGTTCAGGGGCTGCTGAACGATCATCTTCATGGTCTCGTAGGGGAAATATTTATTTAAAGGCTTTTTATTGATTGTGATGTCCCCGGTGCCCGGCTTTATAAGCACTTGTGCAATGGAGGTTTTTCTTCTGCCTGTCGCGTTGTATTGTATGTTTGCCATGTAGTTAGGCTCCTTGTATTTAGTTCAGATTTAGTGTGTCGGGATTTTGCGCCTTGTGAGGATGTTCGGCTCCGGCATAGACCTTCAGCTTTTTCAACTGCTGCCTGCCGAGCCTGTTTTTGGGAAGCATCCCCTTGACCGCCGACGTGATTATTTCTTCCGGTGAATTTTTCATGATATTTTTCGCGGTTTCCTGCTTCAGGCCCCCGGGATATCCTGAATGACGATAATATATTTTATTCTCAAGTTTATTGCCGGTAAAACGAATTTTGTCCGCGTTAATAATAATAACGAAATCACCTGTATCCACATGCGGCGTAAAGACCGGCTTGTTTTTCCCTCTCAAAATTGTCGCAACCCTTGTTGCGAGGCGTCCGACAACCATTCCGTCGGCATCGACGACATGCCATTTTTTTATAACATCTTTAGTGTTCGCAGATAAAGTCTTCATGTTTCCTCTCCGGAAAAAGATATTTTTTTATAAAACATAACATGATAATTTAAAATGCTTTTAATTGTCAATAGACAGGAGAAGAAAAGATAGAATAACAATAACTCATCTCAGGGAAGTTGACGGGATGTGAAGTCAGTTAATCAGGCGGTAAACAGGATTTCTTTTCAGATCCTGTCGCAGGTCCGGTTTGATAATTGCTCCCAGGAATTCGCATCCAGCTCGTTGATATAATCTTCCAATGAGTAAATCTGTCTGCATTCCATGCAGACAAGCTGGACAGACCTTCAGCCGGCTTTAAGATTAAGCTTGCCATTACATTTCTTACATTTCATATTTGTTTCTCCTTCACTTTAATCTTAATGAATTATCTTAATACATTGTTCCTGGAAAAGGAAAGCGGGAAAATAAATATTGTAATTTTTTTGATACAACAGGATGTTAAATTCCGTAAAATTATTTTATAATAGCCAATCTTGTTATTGCCTGTTTTTGCAGAAAGACATCATTTATTTCCGGAATAACGACTGATATCTATGGCACTCAAAAACAAAACTGTTGTTATCAGCGGCGCATCAAGAGGGATAGGCAGGGCTATTGCCGTAGAGCTGGCGGGAGAGGGCGCCAATATAAGTTTTAATTATTTGAAGAACAGCAGGGAAGCTGCAGACCTTGAAAGAGAAATAACAGTTTTAGGCTGTAAGGTTAAATCATTCCAGGTTGACATTAAAGAATATGATGCAGTCAAGACATGGATTGATGATACAAGAGAATTATTCGGCAGACTGGACATTATAATCAACAATGCAGGTATTGTCAGAGACAAGGCGCTTGCTCTTATGGAGCCTCTTGACTGGCAGGAAGTGATCAGTACCAACCTGGAAGGGACCTTCAATCTCACCCGCGCCGCTATAGTCGCCCTTATGAAACAAAAGAGCGGTGTTGTAGTCAATATCGCTTCCGTAAGCGGCATCGCGGGTATGCCTCGCCAGACAAATTACGCGGCGTCCAAAGCCGGAATAATCGGCTTTACAAAGGCGCTGGCAAAAGAAGTCGCGCCTTACGATATAAGGGTCAACGCAGTCGCGCCCGGGTTTATTGAGACGGACATGATCGGGAGCTTAAAAGAAGATTATAAAAACCAGATATTAAAACAGATACCTCTGAAACGTTTGGGCAGGCCGCAGGAAGTGGCCCGGATGGTAAAGTTTCTTGTCAGTGATGACGCGGGTTATGTTACGGGTCAGACTTTTGTTATAGACGGTGGATTAAGCATTATTTAAATGAGTAAAAAACGGATTGTTATAACAGGCCTCGGAGTGATTGCATCAAACGGCATCGGGAAAGAGGCGTTCTGGGGCGCGTTAAAGGAAGGGCGCTCCGGGATTAAACCGGTTAAGCGGTTTGACACCGTGAAGTTCAAATGCAAGACAGCGGGGGAGATTGACGATTTCAGGCCGGCGGATTTTCTGGGCAGTAAGGGATTGAGAGACCTTGACAGATCATCAAGACTGTTATGTTCGGCAGCCAGGCTGGCGATAGACGATGCGCGGCTGCAAATTAATGATGATAATACCGACGACATAGGGGTTTGTACCGGGACTACCCTGTCGTCTCTGTGGAATTTCGCGGAATTTGACAAAGAAGCGATACAGGACGGCCCTCTCTTTACCAATGTCGCGCTCTTTCCTGGAACAGTTATGAACGCTGCCTCGAGTCATGTCTCGATCAGATTCAATATCCAGGGTTTTAATACAACCGTCTCCACGGGATACAGCTCCAGCATAGACGCGATGAAATACGCGATTGATTTCATGATGAAGGGCAGGATACGAGCGGTCCTTGTAGGCGGGGTGGAGAGCCTTTCGACGGTAAATTATGCAGGGTTTTACCGTCTCGGGGTTTTTGCGGGAATAACGGGTGAGGAGCTGTCCTGCCCTTTTGATAAGAGAAGAAATGGAATAATACTTGGTGAAGGAGCGGCTGTCGCGGTGATTGAAGATGAAGAACACGCGCAGGCAAGGGGCGCAAGTATCTATGCTGAAGTCAAAGGCGCCGGTAATTGTTACGACGCTTTTAAAATGGGGAAATACGAGCCGGAAGCGAGAGGGCTGAAGGAAAGCATGAAAAAGGCGATCGTAACTTCAGGATTAAGTTTCAACGATATAGATTATATCAGCGCTTCGGCAAATTCTCTCTATGACCAGGACAGGCTTGAGACAACGGCGATCAAGGCAGTTTTCCGGAAGCATTCTTACAATATGCCGGTGAGCTCCATCAAATCAATGACAGGAGAGACTTTCAGCGCGGGCGGCATACTTCAGATAGCGGCAGCCGTGGGAAGCATGTACAATAACTTTATCCCGCCTACCATTAATTACGAAATGAGAGACGCTGACTGCGATCTCGATTATGTCGCCAAAAAAGCAAGGACCGCAAGAATAAACAATGTGTTGATTAACAGTTTCGGCCCGGGGGGGACTAACGCGTCGTTCATATTGTCAAAATACCACTGAGGAGGAATACAGATGAGCAATAGTATTGAAGCGGAAATCAGGAAGATGGTCTCTGAAATCATCGAGGTCCCCGTTGAGAAACTTACGCCGGAGGCGGACTTTTTTAACGACCTGAATGTCGATTCCC
>QZKO01000004.1 GCA_003599505.1 Nitrospiraceae bacterium
CTGACGATTTTGTTTCAGAGATTTATTGGGATACAATCGATGACGGCGGCTGGGCTTACTGTGAAGGGATAAGTGCATCAGGCAACTCGGTTAATTGTGTAAATTATTCCGGGATAATGGATTCAAATGATTACTTTTGGGTATGGAAACATGGATTCCCGACAGGGAGCTGGTGCACTGGAGATTGTGCACAGAAAAGGAGAGATCTGAAATTTGTATTTGATGGAGAAAGCAATGACGGCGTGATGGGTTTTATGGAAGACGAAGACGCTTTCTTTTTTGATGAGAACGTGGGTATTGGGACAAGAACCCCTCTATCAAAGTTGGCAGTAAATGGATTGCCGACTGCGCCTCCTTCCGGAGACACTTCCGGCACAAAGGGCATCTTGTGCATAACAAACAACGGCAATATATGGATAGATACAAATAGTGCTGACGGTGTGTGTAATTAATTCCTTTCCGCCCGTTAATCCCGGCAGAAAACGATACCGGAGCGAGCCGTAACCCTCGTAAATTGGCATTTAATGTGCTATATTAATTGAAAATTATTGTTCTGCAATATCCGGATGCCTTTGTTCTGCACAGGATAATATGAAAAGATATCTTATTGCCGTCTTTTGTTTGCTGACGGCCTGTACATTTGTATTCGCCCAGGAGCCGGCAGCGCCTTCGGTACCGGCCCCCGCTTTACCCGGCAATGTGCCCCCCCAGGCCCCTGCCGGTGTTTTGCCCTCGGCCCCGCCGAATGCCCAGCCCGGCGCTCCGGCAAATTTGCCGCAGGCCCTTCCCCCCGGCGTAACGCCGGAACAGATCAGGACCTTTCTCCAGAAGCCGAAGGAAGAAAACTATATAATCCTGAATTTCGACAACGCGGATTTAAGGGATGTAATAAATACGGTCAGCTCGATTACAAAAGAAAATTTTATCATCAGCCCCGGGGTGGACGCGAGGATAACAATACACTCCGCGAAGAAAATACCCGTCAGCGAGGTGATGAATGTCTTTGAATCCGTGCTTGAGGCCAACGGCATATCCCTTGTCAGGTCGGGTGAATTCTACAAGGTAATCCACGGGGCCGCGGCCAAACAGAAACCGCTTGAGGTCCGTAAAGGCGGCCAACCTGAAGGCATCCCCGCGGTTGACAGGATGGTCACCCAGATCGTGCCGGTGCAATACGTCCCGGCAAGTGAGGTAACCATGGTCCTTACGCCGCTGCTTTCACAGTTCGGCGGCATCATACCGAACCCGAGAAACAATCTCCTGATTATCAACGACCTGTCTTCAAACATAAAACGCCTGCTTACTATTCTTGGGGAGATAGACGTCAACGCGTTCCAGAATTCAAGGATGCTGTTCTTCAAACCGTCATTTTCAGATGTCGTCACCCTGACCGACGAGCTGACGGAAGTCCTGAACGCCCTGAACATAACAAAGGACGGGATTTCCTTTATGCCGCTGGAAAGGATCAACAGCCTTATTGTCTTTTCTTCGAGCGCTTCCCTTCTCGGGGCTGTTGAAGCGTGGCTTAAAAAACTTGATGAGGAAATCGTAAGCGGACAAAACGTGTTTATATACCATGTGCAGAATGTCAAGGCCGAGAGTATCGCCGAGATACTGGACTCCCTTTACGGAGAAGACGGCGGGGTAAAGAAGGTCGCGGCCCGTCAGGCGCAGGCGGACTCGCGGAAAAAGGCGCCGGCCCCGGCCCAGCCGGCCCACCAGCCCGGGGCAAAGGGAGTGTCCGGAAGCAACGTGGAGATCATCACTTTCGAGCCGACAAATTCGCTCATCATCCTCGCCCCTCCCGGCATTTACAGGGAAATGGCGGAGATGATAAAGAAGATCGACACTTACCCGAGAGAAGTCCTTATCGAGGGGATAGTGGCGCAGGTGACCCTGACCGACACCGATGAATACGGCATTCAATGGTCGGTCCTCAGGAACATAGATATCGACAGCAAAGATTATAACGGTCTGATCCGCAACAGCATCGGCAATCTTGTAACGAGCGCGCCCGGTTTCAACTCCGGAGCGGCAGGAGGGCTGTCGGTTGTCCTGTTCAGGCCGGACAAGCTTTCAGCCCTGCTCAATCTGCTTTCTCAAAGGTCAAAAGTTAAAGTCCTTCAAAGCCCGAGGCTGCTTGTCAGGGACCAGGAAGAGGCGAGCATAGAGGTCGGCTCCGAAGTGCCGACGGCCACGAGCTCTACAACGTCCGCTGAGGCGACCACGACCACGCAGAGTATCCAGTACAAGACAGTCGGGATCAAGCTGAAAATTAAACCTACCATCAACGAGGAGAAGACTGTAGTGCTGGACCTCGAGCAGGAGGTGTCTTCACAGGGCGACGATGTGAGGATCGGCCCGGCAGGGAACACGTTTCCTTCTTTTAACACCACAAAGACAAAGACGTCCATCGTTGTTCCGAACGAGCACGGAATAATTATCGGAGGCATTATCGACGAGACAAAGGACAAATCATATCAGGGCATTCCCTTCTTAAGTTCTATACCCGTCCTGGGCGGCCTTTTCCGCTATCAGACGGACACGATAACGAAAAAAGAGCTGGTAATCATTATTACGCCTCATGTATTAGTCAGCAAGACCGAGGGTGAGATAATTACGGATGAATTTGTGGGGAAGCTGAAAGAGGTAAAGACCTATCTTGATGAGAAAGATATTGAATATAAGAAACCTCACATGCCTGGAGCGCCCGCGGGCAGTCTGGAGCCGGCCCTGAAGCAATGAACCGTGAAGCGGTAAGAATAGAAAAATCAGACTTGTTCGGCAAGGTCCTGCTGGACCTTGACCTGATAACTCCCGAAAAACTCGAGATCGCGTTAAAAGAGCAGTCCTCCCTGGATAAAAACAGCCCGCGCCGGCTCGGGGAAATATTGGTGGACCTCGGCTTCATACAGGAAGAGGACATGCTGCGCGCCCTCGGCGCCCAGTTGGGGCTGAAGTATCTGAAATTTTCCGAATTTCCGAAGACGGTCCCCCCCGCTTCATATCCCACCGTGAAATTCATGAAGCAGTACAGGTTTGTGCCTGTAGGGGTGAGCGACAGCGTTATGAAAATTACAATGGCCGATCCCCTGAACGAATATGTGCTTGAGGCGCTCCGGAATTTCACGGACAAAGCCCTTGAAGTATATCTGGGCAGCGGGAAAGATATTATGGAGGCGATAGAACAGTATTTCGGCAGCAGCGTCCAGATGACGAGCATCATGGAAGGCATGAGAGAGGAAGAGGCCGGGGAAGAAGGGCTGGAGCTGCATGAGGACGTCCATCATCTCAGGGACATGGCGTTTGAGGCGCCCATCGTCAAGCTTGTAAATATGCTCATCACGCGCGCGGTCGAAGGCAGGACCAGCGACATCCATATCGAGCCTTTTGAGAACAATGTGAAGGTGCGGTACAGGATCGACGGGGCACTGACAGACGTTGAAGCGCTTCCCAGGCGTATACAGGCCGCGGTAATATCAAGGATAAAAATCATGTCCCGGCTGAACATAGCCGAAAGGAGGCTGCCCCAGGACGGGAGGATAAAACTGAGGGTTTCCGGAAGGGACATCGACCTCAGGGTTTCCACCATCCCGACGATCTACGGGGAAAGCATCGTCATGAGGATCCTCGACAGGGGCGCCGCCCTTGTGGACCTCGAGCATCTCGGGTTTCCGGAAGACACAGTGGATAAATACAGTAAAATGATAACGACCCCCTACGGGATGATCCTCGTAACGGGCCCGACAGGAAGCGGTAAAACAACTACCCTATACGCTTCGCTGGACAAGATCAATTCTCCTGACAAGAAGATCATCACCATCGAAGACCCGATAGAATACCAGATTGAAGGCATCAACCAGATACAGGTCAAACCCCAGATCGGACTCACCTTCGCGAACGGGCTCAGGCACATCGTCCGTCAGGACCCTGACGTTATTATGGTCGGCGAGATAAGGGACCTCGAAACCGCGGAGATAGCGATCCATTCAGCCCTTACCGGGCACCTTGTCTTCAGCACCCTCCATACAAATGACGCACCAGGGGCCGTGACGAGGCTGCTGGACATGGGGATAGAGGGTTTTCTTGTTTCATCCTCCCTGATAGGGGTCCTCGCGCAGAGGCTTGTAAGGGTGATATGCCCTAAATGCAAAGAGCCGTTTACCCCGCCGCCGCAGCTTGTAGAGAAAATAGAATTGCAGGAAGGCGCCATAACCGCTTATCACGGGGCGGGCTGCGAGGAATGCAGGCATACAGGATACAGGGGGAGGACCGGCGTTTTCGAGTTGATGACGGTAGACGGCGAGATAAGGCAGTTGGTCCTTGACAGGGTCAGCTCTGATATCATCAGGCAGAAGGCGGTCCGGAAAGGGATGCAGGTTTTAAAGGAATGCGGTTGGCAGAAGGTCAAAGAGGGTGTAACTACCGTCGAGGAAGTCTTAAGGGTGGCGCAGGAGGGGGCCTGAGTGGAGACATATTACTACGAGGCGACAACGCGGGAAGGCAATATTGTCACGGGCACACTGGAAGTGTCGAGCGAACGCATGGCCGTGGACCGTATTCAGGACATGGGTTTTTTCCCGCTGAAAGTCGGCAAGGCGGTCAAACGTGAAAACTTTATCAGCCGCGTGTCGTCGTCGGTAAGGAACAGGATAACGACAAAGGACACAATGCTTTTTACTTATCAGATCGGGGTGCTTCTCGACGCGGGCTTTACGCTCGATAAATCGCTTTCCATCCAGTCGGAGCTTACCGGGAAGGAAGCGATGAAGGAGCTTATCAGGGACCTCCTTTCCCAGGTAAAGGGCGGCAGGTCTTTTTCGGATTCCTTATTGAAATACCCTTCAGTGTTTCCCCTGTTCTATGTAAATATGATAAAGGCCGGCGAAGCCGGAGGATTTCTTGAAAGCACTATCTCCCGGATGGCTGCATATCTTGAGAACACCGAGGGACTCAGGGAGGAAGTCCGGTCGGCGCTCATTTACCCGCTTATCCTTTCTGTCGCGGGAGGGGCCGCGGTAGTGGTGCTCCTGACATTCGTGGTCCCGCAGTTCACCAAGATATTTACCGATATGGGGCGCGACCTCCCCTTGCCGACCGTTGTCCTTCTTGCGGTCAGTGGAGCTCTGGTAAGGTTCTGGTGGGCTATTCTGCTTTTTGCGGGGGCTTCGGGTCTGTTTATCAGGAGGTATCTGGGGAGCGAGGACGGCAGGCGCGCGTGGGACCGGATGAAATTCAGGCTGCCGGTTTTCGGGAAACTTTTCAGGGAGACCGCTGTTTCACGGTTTGCCCGGACACTGGGGACCCTGCTTGCGAGCGGCGTGCCCATACTGAATGCGCTGCAGATAGTAAAGGGCACCCTTGGGAGCGACAGGATATCGGAAATAATCTCCGGCGTGAGGGAGTCCGTCAGAAAAGGGCGGGGGCTTTCCGAGCCTCTGAAAAACAGCGACATCATCCCCCCCCTTGCAGTCCATATGGTGACTGTCGGGGAAGAGACCGGCCGGCTCGATGAGATGCTGATAAAGATCGCCGACAGGTTTGATCTGGAAGTAAGGACGACCATAAAACGTCTTCTGTCCCTGCTTGAGCCCGCGCTTATACTTATAATGGGCCTCATAGTAGGTTTTATTGTAATAGCAATGCTGACGGCCATATTCAGCATTAATGAACTGCCGTTTTAGAAAACAGGGGCCGATGGTCCCGGGTGGCCCCTTGAACCCTTTTAAATTATGTGGAGGACATAGTGAATATGAAAGAAAAGAAAAATCTCCTGAAATGCCGCCGGGGTTTCACCCTGATAGAGCTGATGGTCGTCATGATAATCCTCGGCCTCCTTGCAGCGCTTGTAGTCCCGAGGATGTTCGGCAGGATCGGTCAGGCGAAGCAGAAAGCGACTAACGCCCAGATTGAGCTGTTCGGGACCGCTCTTGACTCCTACCGGCTCGATGTCGGACGTTATCCTACGACTTCAGAAGGTCTTGAGGCGCTTCTGTCGCAGCCTTCCGGCGCTGATGGATGGAACGGTCCGTATCTGAAGAAAATCGAAATCCCCTCCGATCCATGGAATAACCCGTATCGATATGAGTCTCCGGGGGTACACGGCGACTATGACCTTTTTTCGTACGGGGCCGACAACGCGGAGGGAGGAGAAGGAGAGAATGAAGACATTGCGAGCTGGAAGACGATGAAGTAGGATGGAAATTTCAAATTTCAAATTTCAAATTTCAAATCCCCGGAGGGGCTTCACCCTCATCGAGCTCCTTATCGTGCTGTTTATCATAGGAATTGCTTCAGGGCTTATCGGCATTATTATCAGCAGGAACTCCGGCAATTTTGAACTGAAGAACCTTGCCAAAGACCTTTCGGCGGTCCTCAGATACGCAAGAAACCAGGCGATTACCGAAAAGAAGATGTATTGTTTTTTTATCGACAGCGATGAAAGGATGTACAGGCTTTACGCCGGGAAAGACAAAGACAAGGAAAAAGATGACGAAGATGAAGAGTTTGTCCAGGTGCTCGGCAAGCCTATCCCCGGGGAAATGCGGATATCTGTAATGGGAAAGGACCCCGATTCTTCTTTTATTGAATTTTTTCCGGCGGGAAATTCAACGGGTGGGGTTGTTGAGGTAGTCAACATGAAAGGCGCGGTTTATAATGTAATGGTCAACCGGATAACGGGAAAGGTCGAAACCGCGCCCGGAGAAAGCTGATGAAAGGGCGGAAGGCAAAGGGCGGAAGGCGAAAGGACGCGGGCTTTACCCTTTTTGAAGTAATCATAGCGATAGTAGTTTTGAGCATCAGCCTTGTGCTGGTCATGCAGTTGTTCGCGGGCGGATTAAGGGCGGCAAGGACCTCCTGCGATTACTCACGCGCGGTCATTCACGCGAAGGACAAGATGGGGGAATTGACTGAAAACCCCGTCCGCGGGGAGGGCTCCTTTGATGACGGTTATAAATGGGAGACCGAGGTCCGGCCCTATAAAAAACTTGAGGCGGACAACCTTGACCTGATGGAACTGAAAGTAAAGGTCTTATGGGACGATGTCTTAAAAAATCCCCGGGTGGTGGAGCTTGTCGGCTTAAAGGTGGTTGAAGGTGAAAAAGAGAAGTAAAGACAATTCAAGATTCAAGATTCAAGATTCAAGATCGGGTTTTACTCTCCTTGAGCTTGTTATCGCGGTGACGATTTTAAGCCTGATTACCATAATAATCGGCAGCAGTTTTCGTCTTGGGATCCACGCATGGGAAAAAGGCGACAAAGAAACCGGAGAGATCCAGAGATTGAGGATATTGTCCGGGCTTTTGTCGCAGCAGGTCGCGTCCGCTTATCCATATAAAATGAAGTTTGAAGACATGGACGGGCCGGCGGTAATATTCAGGGGCGGGACGGATGAGCTGATGTTCGTAACTTCAACCGCCGACACCTCATTTGGGGGCTTTAAGTGGATAAAGTACGTATACAGGGACGGCAGCCTTTTGTATAAAGAGGGGCTGCTTCCTGATAAAAAACTCGAAAAAAAGATAAACGGCGATGAAGAGGTCATTGATCAGGATATCGACGATATCAGGTTTGATTATCTGTCCGGCAGCGGTGAATGGGCGGAGTCATGGGATTACGGCAAAGAACTTCCGGTTGCCGTAAAGGTCAAAATCTCGTATTTTGAGCCTTTCGTGATAAATATACCGATGGGGGCAAAAAAGGGAAAGGACAGGGATGACGCGGCTTAAGGACAGACATAAAGCCGGCGTGCTTTCGGACCGGAACGGCGGGGTGGCGCTTGTGCTTGTAATATGGATTGTAGTGGTCCTCATCGCCATCGTCGGGGAGTTTTCATATTCAATGAGAACGGAGATCAATATCTCGAGGAATTTCAAGGAAGAGGAGGAGGCGTATCAACTGGCCGTTGCCGGGATTGAAGAGGCAAAGGCCGAGATACTTACTGTTAAAGACCCTTCAAAAATATACATGGATGAAAATGGCGCGCTTGTCCTTGACCCTGAAGCCGGGGAGCAGCCGGAGAGGAAGAGCAGCCTGGGAAAGGGCAGCTATCAATATGTCATAACCGATGAAGACGGCAAGCTGGACCTCAATACCGCTTCGGTCGAGCAGATGAGGTATATCTTCCTGAATACCGGAGTCGACATTAAGGACGCCGATGTAATCGTCGACTCAGTTATGGACTGGAGAGATACCGATAACCTGCATATGTTAAACGGGGCTGAGGACGATTATTACGAAGACCTGAAAAGGCCGTACAGCTCCAAAGACGGCCCTTTTGATTCCGGGGAAGAGCTTTTACTTGTAAAAGGCATGAGCCCCGAAATATTCTTCGGTTCGGGAGGAAAAGGCGCTAAAGACGGTTATGAAGGCGCGGGGAAATATTTTACCGTCTACGGCGCCGGCAGCATAAACATCAGGACCGCTCCGCTGATAGTGCTTGAGGCGCTGGCGGGACCGGACGCGGCCAGGAATATTATTGAGCAGAGAAAGACCGGGGCGCTGACAGGTCCCGCTGTCGGCGGCAAGGTGCTTTCCGAATATTTCAGCATCGTGTCCACCGGCTATAACGGAGACGGCAGCATCAGGAGGACCGTTAAAACCGTTGTGAGAAAAGCTGCAAATAAACTGGAGACTGTTTACTGGAATGACAATGCTGTCTGATAAACTGTTCGGGACATTTTTGGGCATGGAGTTCAGGGAGGACGTCCTCGTCGTCTCCTTTTTAAAGAACGGCATCTCGGGGATGGGTCTTGTCTCATCATCGTCATTTCCTCTGAAAACCGATGAAGGCTCCCTGCTTGGGGTCCGCGAATACATAAACAGGCAGGGACTGAAACCAAACAAGGTGTTTGTGAGCATTCCCGACAAATGGGTCATTGCAAAGGTCATCGGGGTCCCCTCGGTAAAAGGGAAAGGGAAAGACGCTGTCTTAAATATGATGAGGTTTGAAATTGAGCGCCACATCCCCTTTAATATCGAAGAGGTTTCCTTTGATTTTCTTGTGGTCGGTAAAAAGGACCAGGCCTATTCGGTCGTCTTCGTCGCCGCGCACAGGGAGAAAATGGACTATATAACGGGTTACCTTGAAAAACTCTCCCTGCGGCCCGACACTGTCATCCCTTCATCATTCGCGGTACTGAATACCATTGAATTAAGCGGCGTCGCGGCGGGCGGTTTGATGGAAGTCACAGGCCTGGTCCGTAAATCAAAGGTCCTCGGCAAAGGCGGAGGGATAAATGTTGCCCTGTACTTTGACGGAACGCACGCTGGCGCCTCGGCGCTGAAAGACGGCCTTTATTCGTATCACAGGTCTTTTCCCGGCATGGCCGGGCAGGGACCCGGGGATATTTTAAACGACATTACGCGCTGTGTGGTGGAGATATGTTCGGGATTCCAGGCGGAACGCCCTGCTAAACTGATACTCGCTGGGGACCTGGCCCCTGTCAGAGATATTATTGATGAATTGAAGGAGAAGACCGGGACGGACATTATCACGCTTGACAGGATTTCGGATTTTTCCGCAATCGCGGCCTCTGCAGGGGCCTGTTTTGCCGGCCTCGGAATGGCGACATACACCATTAATCTGCTTCCGCACAAAATGAAACTGGACACCCGGAAAGCCGTTCCCATAAGCACCGTCTTATTATCGGCGCTGATACTTGTGCTTGCGGTCGGAATATTTGCCACCGAGGCCGTCAAGAGGAAAAAGTATCTGGAGCGGATAGAAGAGGAGCTGAAAAAGAACGGGCCCATGATAGAGGAGATTGAAAAACTTTCTTCCGGCATCAACGGACTTCAGGAGCGGATTGACGCCCTGGGCAATGTTAAAAGAAGCGATATTGCGCTTGAGCTGATGGCGGAAATATCCGGTCTGATGCCGAAGGACGCCTGGATAACGAATTTCGAGTACAGGATTTTTGAGCCCGGGGACGGGAAGAAAGGGGCAGGAGAGCTGGTAATCAGCGGTTTTGCCGCTTCTTCTTCCGCTCTCATACCTGTCCTCGAAGACTCCCCCTATCTTGAGAAAGTCGCCCTGGCGGGTCCCGTCAAAAAGGCGGGAGATAAAGAGCAGTTCAAACTGAGCGCTCATGTTGTGCCGCCTGAGGAAAAGAAGGAGAAGTCGAAGACATGAACCTGCTCTCTAAAATAAGCGGGAGGGAGAAGAGATTTATCATTGCTGGCGGGATCGTTGTCCTTGCCTTTATCATATTTCAGGCGCACTCATGGTATGAAGGGTTTATAAAACGGACTGACGATTTCTCCGACGCCAGGCTGCTGATGCTTGAAAAACAGTTGGGCCGGATCTCCGGGAAAGAAGGGCTCGAAAAACGTCTCGGGGAACTGAAACAGGAGCTCGACACGCGGGAAAAGGCGGTCCTGCAGGGCGACAAGCCGCCGGTCGCCGCCGCCGCTCTTTCGAGGATTATCAGGGAGGCTGCGTCCGCGCAGGGCGTCAATATAACACAGGAGCGCGCCCTGGACCCTTCAGAGGCCTTTTTTTATGTTGCCGTTCCGGTGGAGGTAGGGTTTACCACAACGACTGAGAAACTGAAAGAAATCCTGTACAGTTTGAGGATCTCGCCTTTTCTGCTCACTGTCTCCGAGATCAGGGTCAGGGTCGTCAACGTCACCAATCCCGCGGATATATATACGAGCTTAGTCGTGACGGGGTATATCAGGAAGGCCCCGGAAGAGAATAAAGAGAAAGATAAGGATAAAGCGAAAGAAGTTAAAAAAGAGGCAAAGGATGCTGCGTAATTATTTTCTGATAAACATTGTTTTACTCGTGATGATAGGTTTTTTAGGGCTCAAATTTTACGAGGTGAACATGCATGCCAGGGACATACCAAAAGAGCCTGCTGAAGGGCAGGTACCGGGAAAAACTGAAACAGTGAAGGGCGAAGACAGGCCCGTTGATCCGTCTTTTTTTCAGATAATTCCCAATATGGACCTTTTCCGTCCATCGCGTTCGCCTTACAGGGAAGAGGCCCTAAAGCCGGCGGTCCCGAAAATCCCCCCGCGGCTCTTCGGGACTATTATCCTGGGAAATGAAAGGACCGCGATCCTTGAAGACCCTAACACGAAATTGACGCGCATGTACCGCGTCAATGAGCCTGTAGGAGTTTATGTGGTATCTGAAATCATGGAAGACAGGGTGGTCCTCACATCGGATGGGGAAAGAGCGGAAGTGAGGTTAAGGGAAGAAAAGAAGGGATTGCCGCAGTTAAGACAACAGGTCATACCGCCGCCGCAGCCCATCCCTGTTCCCCGGCAGCAACAGCCTGTTCAGAGACCGGCGCCCCAGCGCCCGCGCCCCGTGCCCCCGGCGCCCCCGGTCCAAGCCCCGCAGCCTCCTTCAGAGGGCGAATAAGGCAATCTAAGGGGTCTCTATGCCAAGCGATTTTATTTTTCTGTGGAGGTTGCTTCTCTCGATTTCAAGCTCTTCAGACGTCTTTGATACGTTCCAGTTGTTTTCCTGCAGTTTTTTAAGGATGAAATCTTTCTCAAACTGCTCGCGGGCTTCTCTTAATGTCCTGAATGAGGAGTAATCGGTTTTGACGGCCCTGAAAACAGGGACCTCTTTTGAATCGATAACGTCCGTCGGGTTCATGATGACAAAGCGCTCGATGATATTCTTCAGCTCCCTGACGTTCCCGGGCCAGTCATATTCCAATAGGGCGCGCAAAGTTGCTTTAGTGACTGTTTTGGGCCTCTGGCCGTATTGCCGGGCGAAATTTTTCAGAAAATAGTCGACAAGCAGCGGGATGTCGTCTTTTCTTTCCCTGAGGGGAGGGACGTGTATGGGGATGACGTTCAGCCGGAAGTACAGGTCTTCCCTGAAGTTTGTTTTTTTAATCTCTTCCTCAAGGTTTTTGTTCGTGGCCGCGATTATCCGCACGTCAACCTTTATCTTCCTGCTCCCGCCGACCCGCTGGAATTCCTGCGTTTCGATTACCCTCAGGAATTTTGCCTGCGTGGCAAGGGACATATCGCCGATTTCATCAAGGAAAAGAGTGCCCTCATCAGCGAGTTCAAATTTGCCTTTTTTCGATTCGAAGGCCCCTGTGAAGGAGCCTTTCTCGTGACCAAAGAGCTCACTTTCAATGAGCTCGTGGGGAATGGCTGCGCAGTTGACTTCAATAAAATTCTTGTCTCTCCTGTCGCTCGAGTCATGCAGCGCCCGCGCCACAAGCTCCTTCCCGGTGCCGCTTTCCCCGTAGATTATGATCCTTCCCTGGGAAATTGCGGCCTTCTGTATTTCACCTTTCAGCGACGTTATGCCGGGATTTTCCCCTATTATCTCCCACTGCCGGGAAAAACTTGTTCTCAGCTCGGTGTTTTCTTTTTCGAGGCCCTGTTTCTCAAGCGCCCGCCTGACGATAATTAATACTTTCTCAAGCGACAGGGGCTTTTCCAGAAAATCGTAGGCCCCGAGCCTTGTGGCATGGACCGCTGTTTCAATATTGCTGTGGCCGGAGATCATAATGACGCAGACGTTTCTGTTTTTTTCACGTATGTTTTTCAGGGTCTCGAGGCCGTCCATGCCCGGCAGCCACACGTCAAGGAGGACTACGTCCGGTGAAGCTTCGTTGAAACGCTCCAGGGCTTTTTCGCCTGATGAAGCGGTAATGACGTCATGCCCTTCGTCCTCGAGGATGCCGCTCAGCGCCTCGAGTATGCTCTCCTCGTCGTCGACTATCAGAATGGTCGCTTTTGCCGGTTTGGCCATTATGTATCCGGTCTCCTGATTACAGAATTAATTGATTTTCAATTATACATTATGAAGGAGGTCTTTGGGGATTCTGAAAATCGGCCTCATTTTCGCCATCATTTTTTTCTTGCCTTTTTGTTTTGTCAGGCATAAAATTAATCACAATCTCAATAGCGTATCTCTTTCTTTTTAAAGATTTTTAATAGAGACCATGAGAGGAATAATCTCCTGTGGAAGCACCGGCATCAATCGCAATTCAGAATCATTATAAAAACTATACTGCAGCAGCGATTATTGCGCTATACAGGAGCGTAAATATCAGAGATTGACTGTTGCAGTCGGATATCCGTTGGAGTTTACAATGCAAACATTAATTGAGAGGATGCAATGACTCAAGTTCCTCAAATACCATTTTATCTTGATTGGACATTTTGGGCTGTTGTTGTATCGTTCCTTGCTATAATCCTTTCGCAATTACCCCCGATACATATTCTATTGCGTCCCGCCAAATTAGATATTGAGGCGTATAGCCGAATGCATTTAACTCACAAAGTCGGTAATTCTAATGCTCAACTTCACTTGATAGTGACTAATTCGGGTGGGCGGGAGGTTAAAATTAAATCTATAGTTTTGAACTTTAAACGTGGGGATGAAGACCATTTTACTTTACCAGCACAAAACTACGTACAGTCTCCGGGCGACAAGGACGCAGTATTACTGACTTCATTCAAGCTTAAACCTAAAGAGGAATGGGCGCATCTTGTCAACTTTCTTAATTTCTTTTCTCGGAGCGAGGAAAAAGAATATCGTCAACTTGAATCTAATCTGAGAAACGATATAAATCAGAAAAGGGAGAAGCCTGAAAACAAGGATATTCTTGTCGAAGCCGAGCCTGATAATGTTCACCCGATGATCGAGTTCTTTAGGCGCAAATTCAGATGGTTGCCTGGGGAGTATGAAATAACCTTAGAAATACGAACGGAGCCAGATAAGGCGAGTATATATAAGAAGTATAGGGTAACCCTATTTGAATCAGATTCTATAGAACTCCAAGATTACGCTAATGATTTTAAGCATGGAGCCGGTGTGTATTTCGATATACCGAAGCATGTGGGACTAATACTGCCACTTACAGAAGTATGATCAACAACAATTACACCGAGTTAACAGGAAACTCTAACAGTCATTGGAGTGAATGAGTGCCACAGGACGCTTTTTAAGGTAGCATTGTTTTGAGGAGTGCAAATTAGTTTCAGGCACTTGGTTATCATACAGTGGCACTTGTCAGTGACGCTGGCGTTTTAGACCCACTGAGCTACACCATTAAGAAAATGGAGGTAATTAATGATATCAATTGAACATGAAAACACTTTCAAAGAAATTCTTGTGAGTGGTGTTAATTTATTTTTAGGAGCGGGATTTTCAATCTTTGTAGAGAACTGCTCTGG
>QZKO01000021.1 GCA_003599505.1 Nitrospiraceae bacterium
TTATCCAGTTCTCTCTTTCGTTCCCGGCTGATGCCCGCCTGAGGATCCCGAAGGTAACGTTGAACCCGGTTATTATCTCGGCATATTCTCCATGAAACTTCTTCTCATTCCCTTGCGCCTGGAACTCTCCTTTTGCAGCAGCCTCGGTCAGTCTCTTGACCTCTCTCGTAAGGTCGGTAATGACGTCGACGATGATATTGAAGGAGCGCGCCAGATCGCCTACCTCATCCCTGGCTGCGTAGGTCAGTTTGTTCTGCATGTTGCCTTTTGCGAGCATGCCGAAGAACTCAGCCGCCTTCCTTACAGGAGCGGTAATGGCTTTTGAAATGGCGAGCCCAATGGAGAGCGAAAGAATAAAGCCGATCGCAATAACGGTCCCTATGATCCCTGTCGAGTCCGCAATGACTTTCCTGCCGGTTTCGTAATTCAATGAAGCCCTGTTCCTGAGATGCGTTGTGAGGGTATTTCCCTGACTGCGCACTTTTTTATAAATGCTCTCGGTTGTCTCGTGGAGCTTTCTCGCGGCGTCTTCTTTCAGAAAATCCCTGCTCAATGTGAATATCCTGTTGAGAGATTTTTCAAATTCCGGAGTCTCCTCACGCAGACCTTTTATCAGCGCTGCTGAAGCAGGGTCGCCTCTCTGCATATCAGAGAGTTGACCGAGTTTCTGATAAAGCGATTTAAACGTCCTGTCCGAGCGCTGCTCCATCTCTTTGATTAAGTCGCCATCAATTTCCATAACATGGTCGGAAGCGATGATGAGGGCTTCATTGAGAAGCGAATCGATCTCGGACAAAGTGTGGATGGGAATAAGGTCGTTGTCGTATATGGATGTCGATATGTCGCCGACCCTTGACAGATACAGGATGGCCACCGCGCCGACTGCCATGAGAAGGCAGACGATCACCAGAAAGGCGATGTTTAATTTGCTTCTG
The DNA here is from genome assembly GCA_003599505.1 of Nitrospiraceae bacterium. Taxonomy (GTDB): domain Bacteria; phylum Nitrospirota; class Thermodesulfovibrionia; order UBA6902; family UBA6902; genus SURF-23. Next base: position 936 of record QZKO01000021.1, read on the forward strand.
ATCCTCACCTTACGTTCTCATCGCTGTTTAAGCGCTGTTTTTTCTCCCTCCGGCGAATACCCGTCTTTCTGCCACTGCCGTATGCCGCCTTCAAGGAAATAATAATCCGAGCGTCCGTATTTGATAAAATAGTATTGCAGCCACCGCGTCTGCTGTCCGACGTTGTCAAAGACAAGGATGTGCCTCTTCGGTATCGGACCCTCATCCTGCTCCAGCAGCGTCTTGATGACATTGAGATTGATCTGCCTCACGCCTTCGAGAAGGACCGGGTTCTCCTTCCGCTCGTTCATATCTCTGATGTCGATTGTTACATATTTGCCCGAGCGGTGCCTTGACAGGAGCTCTTCCGTCGATATGTTTACCTTGTGAAAATCTTCATCCGGGATAAGTTTTTTTTCAAGCGCTCCACGGGTAAGCTGCGAGCCGAAAAGGATTGTTTTCTCCGGGTGGGAGTTCGCCCATCTGAATATGCCGCCGTCATATACCCGCACGTTTTTAAAGCCGAGTCCCCCGGCCTTTTCAGCGGCCTTATAACTTTTCGGACATTTATACCCGTTGCAATAGAAAACGAGCGGCTTCCCTCCGTTTTTATCACGCAGGTCCAGGAGGTCCGCTTCCGTCATTTCACCTACAAGCAGGTTGAATGCCCCTTTTATATGAATGACTTCATATTCCAGCCTGCTTCTGGAATCTATAATGACCGCCTCGCTGAAAATCGCGGCAAGCTCGTCCGTTGAGATCGGGGTCAGGGCGGGATACAGGTACCTTAAAGGATAATCATCAGGGGTGTGGTCCCCGAAGGAAGACGCTGCCTGGAGAAAATATGCGAAAAAAACAAATAAGGTGAATAATATCTTAACCCCGTAATTCATCCGATTATTTAACCTCCTTCTCATCAGATATAAAACCATCGGCATTACGCTTTATTGCCGCAAGTTGTCTCCTTTTAATCTAATCGGCTTTAACATGACACTCCTTAACCCGCAAGTGCTCCAATCGAATCGGTTTTCTTTAATCGAAGAATGGGGATAGGGGGGACCGGATTTACAGTCAACTACAGACGGAAAGGTACAAGGCAGACAAAATCACAATCGCACCGGCACGCCTTTTGTCTTGAGATACTCTTTAGCCTCTTTTATCGTATATTCCCTGTAATGGAAGATTGAGGCGGCAAGCGCGGCGTCGGCCTTCCCCTCGACAAGCCCTTCACGCAAATGCTCAAGCGTCCCTACCCCGCCCGAGGCGACAACGGGGATTGAAACGGTTTCAGCTATAGTCCTCGTCAGTTCAATATCATAACCGTCTTTTGTTCCATCCCTGTCCATACTCGTAAGCAAAATCTCCCCGGCGCCGAGCTCTTCCATCTTCTTCGCCCATTTCACGGCATCAATAAGCCTCATTTTCCTTCCGCCGTGAGTTGAAATAGCCCAATTCAGAGGGGCAAGGGGCAAGGGGCAAGGGGCGAGAGGTGATAAATCAAGCATTACCTCTTTCAGGAATTCATCGCCAAACCACGGTTCTTCCGGCTCATAAGCCATGTCCGGTCTTACCCTCTTTGCATCAACGGCAACAACAATGCACTGACTGCCGAACCTTTCCGCAGCTTCTTTTATAAAATATGGATTGATGACAGCAGTGGTGTTAATGGAAACCTTGTCACATCCTGAATTGAGGAGGTCGCGTATATCATCAAGCGTCTTTATCCCGCCGCCTACGGTCAGAGGCATGAAAACGTCGTCTGCCGTCCGTGCAACAACATCGAGGATGATCTTTCTTTTTTCATGAGATGCCGTGATGTCGAGGAATACAAGTTCATCCGCTCCCTGCTCGTCATAGAATTTTGCGTTCTCAACAGGGTCGCCCGCATCGGTAAGGTTCTGAAAGTTTACGCCCTTCACAACCCTCCCGTCCCTGACGTCTAAACATGGAATTATTCGTTTTGCCAGCATTTATTTTCCCGCTTTCGTAATTTCTATTGCCTGCCTCAAATCCATTGCGCCTTCATAAAGCGCTTTCCCTGTTATTACTCCCCAGAGGTTTTTTATCTGCTTTAAGCTTCTTACGTCATCAAGCCTGGAAACTCCGCCTGACGCAATGACCGGGACGTTAACGGAGCTTACCATTTTCTCCATCGCTTCAATGTTCGGGCCTGTAAGCATGCCGTCTCTCGAAATGTCCGTATAAATAATCCCTGCCGTTCCGGCTTCCTGCATCTTCTTTGCAAATTCTATTGCGTCGAATTCTGTAACCTCTACCCATCCTTTTACTGCAACCTTACCGTCTTTCGCATCAATGCCCACGAGCACCTTCCCGTGGAATTTCCCGCAGGCCCTCTTTACCATATCCGGATTTTTCGCAGCAGATGTTCCAATGATCACCCTGTCCACTCCAAAAGAAACAAGTTTCTCTACTCTTTCAATGCCTCTGATTCCTCCGCCTACCTCAATGGGTATATCAATTGCCTGCCGTATCTCACGAATTTTATCAAAGTTCTTCTGCTCGCCGGTAAATGCACCGTCAAGATCAACCACATGGAGCAGTTCCGCTCCGAGAGAAACCCAGTGTTTTGCCATAGCTGCAGGGTCCCCGGAATACACCGTCACTTCTTCTTTTTTCCCCTGAAGAAGACGCACGCATTTACCGTCTTTTAAATCTATCGCCGGAATAATAATCATCGGTTGAGTATATCAGATGGGTTTTTTATCAATCAACCTTGGGTATTATTTATAATAAAGGACATTATGGCGCGCAGGAAATTTGTTAAAAACTATTTTAAGGCTATCATTGTTTTTATCATCCCCGCAATACTTATGATCGCCGGTTTCTGCTTTATTTATCCTGATGTATCAAAACTTAAAAAAGAAAATCCCCTCAAAACGTCATTCATGGAATACAGGGAAAAAGAATGGCGGCAACAGGGAAGAAAGATGGGAATAAAACAGACATGGACTCCGCTTTCACGCATATCGCCGTATCTGATAAAGGCTGTTCTCATTGCGGAAGACGACAAGTTCTATCAGCATGAAGGTTTTGACTTTGAGGCTATTCAAACAGCGATAGAGAAAGATATCAAACAGAAAAAGATCAAATTCGGCGGAAGCACCATAAGCCAGCAGCTTTCAAAAAATCTTTATTTGTCGCCGTCAAAAAATCCTCTGCGAAAATTGGCGGAGGCCGTTCTCACGTGGCGTATTGAAAGGACCCTGTCAAAAAAGAGGATCCTCGAGCTGTATCTGAATGTTGCCGAATGGGGAGAAGGAATTTTCGGGATAGGCGCAGCCTCTTTTCATTATTACGGAAAACTCCCGTCGGATTTGAATCCTGAAGAAGCTTCAAGGCTCGCATCGGTACTCCCGAATCCGAGAAAGTACGACCCGGCACGCACATCCGGCTATGTTGAAAGGCGTTCAAAATTAATCTATAACATCATGGTGCGGAGAGGGATAGTAACGGAGGAGTATGATTAACAGGAATAAAGACTTACTTCTCAGATCGCTTGATTGCAGATATGAATATTACGAACAACACAGCAGAGATGCCCGCGGTTACCCTTTTTCCAGAAATCTCTCTCCCGCGACACCCATTGCCGCGGCCCCGAGCGGGGCGGTGAAGAGTATCGACAGGATAGCGACGGCAAGTATTATTTCCCCAGACGGGACCCCGACAGAAAGCGGCACGGCGCCTATAGCCGCCTGGACTGTGGCCTTCGGGATATACGAAACGACGCAGAATATTTTTTCCCTGAAATTCAGGTCGGTCCCTGAAAGGGAAACATAAGAGCCGATCCCCCTTGCAGTTAAACCCAGGAATATAACAGCAGCGCCCTGCAGTCCCGCATTCCATGCCACATGGATATTCACCTGTGTCCCTACAAGCACAAAAAGAAGTATCTCGGCAAACACCCATATCTTGCCGAGCTTCTGTGATATCTTGTGGGCGATGGGTTCTGATTTTTCAAGTATTATGAAGCCGATCGCTATAACGCCTGAAAGCGCCGAAACAGCAACAAAAGGCTTGAGCGTTTTTTCAAGCCATGTAAAAAGGATCGCGGCCCCGATGACGATCAGGCCTTTCTTGGTGGCCCTCGGCTGAAATCTCTCGAAGATCTTGTATAACGTAAATCCGATTATTACTCCGGAGACGATCCCCAGGATTATTGAAACAGGTATCTCCAGGAGCTTCGTGAGGACACTCGTGCTCTTTCCTTCGAACATGCCTATGAGCGCCGAAAATATTACGATTACAAACACATTGTCCAGGGAAGAAGACGCGAGCAGCAAAGTGGGTATGCCCTTCTTCGCGCCTCTTTTGTTTTCGATGAACTTTATCATTGACGGCACGACGACCGCGGGAGAAACCGAAGCTACGGCTGCGCCTAAAATAGCGGCTTCGATAACGCTCATGCTGAAAAAGAGGGGCGCCGCGCATGTTATCATGGCGACTTCAAAGACGGCAGGCACAAATCCCATTAATACAGCTCTCCTGCCGACCCTGTTGAGGGTTTCCCGTTTCGTGGCGAGCCCGGCCCGCAGCAGAATGACTATCAGCGCTATCATCCTGAAATCAGATGACGCCGTTATTAAAGCAGGATCAATCAGATTCAAGACATATGGGCCTGCTAAAATTCCGGCAAAGAGCATGCCGATAATCCCCGGAAGCCTTATCTTCCTGAACAGGTAGTCGGACAACAAACCCAATATGATAATAAGGGCCAGACCTATTGCCAAGTAATCAACCTCCGGGCATTAAAAAACTCCTACTTGTAAGCTGTCAGATGTCAGCGCTCAGCAATCATCAAAATACTGAAAGCTGAAGGCTGAAAGCTATTAGCTTATGTCGTAGGAGTCATCAGCCCCGATTAATCGTGACGGTTAACGGCGAACCCCATCGCCGGCATTAGCGTATTTTACGAAAAGCGCCGCGCAACATGCAATCAGTATTTATCTCAATTACTCGAAAACCGACTTTTCCCTGTCATACGTCTCCTGAATATTGCCTGTAAGGAGAGCCAGTTTGTTTTTTTCAATATTGAGAAATACCGCCGGGGGCAGCTCATGCAGTTTGATCGCCTCATTGGGGCTCCGGTACCCGATGCCCAGGACCTTGCAGACATTATCGGCAAGGTTCACGATAGCTATGCTTTTAGCGACTGCTTCGTCCTTGATATCCTGAAGTTTTAAATTATTCAAATGATGGTTCTCCAGAATACTGACAAGGAGAGGGGCAAACCCCCATTTTTCAATCACGCGCGCCCCTATTTCAGTATGATTAAACCCGTATATTTCTTCTTCAGCGGCTATCGATTCGATATCTTCATTATAAATTTTCATTATTACTTCTCCGAAAACGTCCGGGGTCTCATTATTCATAACAACCTTTCCGAAGTCATGCATAAGTCCCCCGATAAACGAGACTTCCCCGACTTCGGACCCAAACCCTGCGGATATCATCTTGGCGGCAATCGCGGCCCCGACCGAATGGTCCCACAATATCTTTTCTTTCATGCCGAAGCTCTTATAAAGCCCCCTCGTTGATACGGACAGGACCAGGCTCCTTATCGTTTTGAATCCAAGGACCAGGATCGCCTGGTGGAGGCTGGTGACTTCATGCCGGAGCCCGTACATCGCGCTGTTGGATATCTTTAAGACCCTTGCCGCTATCGCCTGGTCCTTTTCAATAATATTGCTGAGGTCATCGATAGTGCAGCTTTCATCTTTGAGGGTTTCGAGCACTTTTCTTGCCACAAATGGAAGGACTTTGATATCGCCTACCCTGTTTATCAGATCTTCTTTTGAAAACATGCTCATACGTTTTATGTCCCTTTGTACGAATACGGCTTTCTTTCTTTTAAACTTTATTTTGCCTCTCGCCCTCGCCTTTTGCCTTCTTGTATATTGACAATACGGTTAAGTTTATATTAATATTTCATCAATTTCAAACCCTTTAAACCGGTCCGGAGAGGCTGGAAAGGAGAGCTCTTCAAATACTTACCGCGCTACGCCTTTTCTCCCCTCTCTGAAGAAAAAGTTTTTTATGCCTAAACAACTGCTCGATCATAACGACATCAAGCGGATCATCAGAAGGATGGCGCATGAAATCGTCGAAAAAAACAAAGGGACCGAGAACCTCTGCCTTGTGGGCATACAGAAAGGCGGCGTCATCCTCGCCAAAAGACTTGCGTCTCAAATAGAATCCATCGAGAGCTGCCGCATAGAGGTCGGCGCGCTGGACATTACTTTTTACAGGGACGACCTTAATACAAAACTGGAGCAGCCGGTAGTTAAAAAAACCGAAATCCCCTGCAGGATTACAGACAAAACGGTCGTGCTTGTGGACGACGTGCTTTTTACAGGCAGGAGCATCAGGGCCGCCATGGACGCCCTGATAGACTTCGGGAGGCCGGCCTATATACAACTCGCCGTACTGATAGACCGGGGGCATAGAGAGCTCCCCATCAGGGCGGATTATGCCGGTAAAAATATTCCGACGTCTCTCACGGACCGCGTGGAGGTGTCCCTTACCGAAGACGGGAAAAAGGATAAAGCGGTTTTAATAGCAGGGGCGGGGTGACCCCGCCCTTACAAATATTATTATGCTGAATTCAAAAGACCTTCTTGGAATCAAAGAACTGTCTCCTGAGGAGATATACCAGATACTTGACACCGCTTCCGGATTCAGGGACGTCCTCAAAAGGGACATAAAGAAAGTGCCCCCGTTACGGGGGAAGACTGTTGTTAACCTCTTCTTTGAACCTTCGACACGGACCAGGACTTCCTTCGAGCTTGCCGCCAAAAGACTAAGCGCCGATGTCGTAAATTTCTCGGTTGCGACGAGCAGTGTGACAAAAGGCGAGACCCTGAAAGATACCGCCCTTACCATCAAGGCGCTCGGCGCCGATTTTGTCGTTATCCGCCATTCCTCAGCGGGCGTCCCTCATTTTCTCAGCAGGGTCCTCGACCTCTCCATAATCAACGCCGGCGACGGTTCCAATGAACATCCGACACAGGCGCTCCTCGATCTGTTTACCGTCCTTTCGCACAAGAAGAAAATCAAGGGCCTCACCGTGGCGATAATCGGAGACATTGTTCACAGCAGGGTCGCGCGCTCCTGTATTTACGCTTTTACAAAACTCGGCGCGCATGTCAGGGTAATATGCCCCCCTACCCTGACACCGCCTGAAATTACAAATCTCGGGACAACGGTTTTTCATAATATGGAAAAGGGCCTTGCAAATGCGGATGTTATAATGACGCTCAGGCTTCAGCTTGAGCGTCAGAGCAAAGGGTTCCTTCCTTCACTGGAGGAATATTTTTATCTTTACGGTCTCACCGCCGAGAGGATGAAGGTTGCAAAGGAGGACGCGATCGTCATGCATCCCGGCCCCATGAACAGGGGCGTTGAAATCGAATCCGAAGTTGCGGACGGCCCGCAGTCGGTAATACTTGAACAGGTAACCAACGGTCTTGCCGTCAGAATGGCGGTACTGTACCTCCTGGCAGGAGTGAGAAAATGAATATCCTGATAAAAAACGGCAGAATAATCGACCCCTCCAATAACATTGACGGAAAAGGAGATATATTAATTGAAGACGGCAAAATAAAAGAAGTCAGGAGCCGGAAGCCGGAAGTCAGAAAAAGTAAAGGGGGGATGGGGGGATTTGTCTCCGGAATACAAACTATCGACGCAACCGGCTGCATCGTCATCCCCGGGCTTGTGGACATGCACACGCATCTCAGAGAGCCGGGTTATGAATACAAGGAAACCATCAGGACCGGCACGAGGGCCGCGGCCAGAGGCGGATTCACAACAGTATGCTGCATGCCCAATACAAACCCTGTAAACGATACGATCACCGTGACGGAGTTCATTGTCGAAAAGGCGTTGAAAGAGGGTTCATGCACGGTCTACCCGATCGGCGCGATAACCAAAGGTCAAAAAAATGAAGAGCTGGCGGAGATCGAGGCCTTAAAACGGGCAGGCTGCACGGCGTTCTCCGATGACGGCAAGCCCGTAACCAACAGCCTTATTATGAGACGCGCTCTCGAATACTCAAAAATTTTTGATGTGCCTGTAATTTCACACTGTGAAGATATATACCTGTCGGAAGGCGGTGTAATGAATGAAGGCTTCGTTTCGACCATTCTCGGTTTAAAGGGCATTCCGAAAGCAGCCGAAGAAATCATGGTCGCAAGGGACCTCGCTCTCTGCCGTCTTACCGGGGGAAGGCTGCATATCGCGCATGTCTCAACCGGGGGTTCCGTGGAATTAATAAGGGAAGCGAAAGCCTGCGGCATAAACGTAACAGCCGAGACATGCCCTCACTATTTTTCTCTCACTGACGAGTCTCTTATCGGTTACGACACAAACCTGAAAGTCAATCCGCCGGTAAGAACGGAAAAAGACGTAGCAGCCGTTAAACAGGGATTGAAAGACGGCACCATTGACATAATCGCCACGGACCACGCCCCGCACCATATGGATGATAAAACCAAAGAATTCGACGCCGCCGCTTTCGGTATCTCGGGTCTTGAAACAGCTTTTTCACTCGGGCTTCAGCTTGTCGGGCAGGGGGTCCTGGATTTAAAACAGCTCATCATGAAGATGTCGGTTGTCCCCGCTGAAATCATGAGGGTCCCGAAAGGCGCTTTGTCCCCCGGCTCTGACGCCGACATTGCGATAATAAACCCCGACAAAGCATATGTCGTCGACCCGTCCGGATTTTTATCAAAAGGCAAAAATTCCCCCTTTAAGGGCTGGGCGCTGAAAGGTACGGTTGAGAAGACTGTTTCCATGGGCAGAATATACGAGTGGACATAAAAATATCTAAAAAGTGTAAAATAAGAAGTTTGTATATTTTCAGTTTATTTCTTCGTCGGAAAATTCTATGAAATTCATTTGCATGGAGAAACTATGTCCAAAGGAATAAAAGCCCTTCTGACGCTCGCCGACGGGACTGTTTTTGAAGGTTTGAATTTCGGCGCTGAAGGCGAGACAACGGGCGAGGTTGTCTTTAATACCTCGATGACGGGATATCAGGAAATTCTCACGGACCCTTCCTACAGGGGACAGATAGTCGCCATGACATATTCACAGATCGGCAACTACGGCATAAACGATGAAGACATCGAGTCCTGCGCCCCGAATGTCGAAGGGTTCATCGCCAAAGAATTTTTCGACTTCCCCAGCAACTGGCGCTCTCAAAAAGACCTGGACCGATATCTGAAAGACAATAACAAAACAGGTATTCACGGTATCGATACAAGGGCCCTGACCAGGCATCTGAGGGACCACGGCGTGCAGATGGGGATTATTTCCTCATCGGATTTAAACCCGGAGAGCCTGCTTGACAAGGTGCGCAGCCATCCCGGCATATCGGCCTTCGACCTTGTAAAAGAAGTGACGACAAAGAAAACATATAAATGGACGCAGGGATTGTGGAAACTGAAAAGTCAGGGGCAAGAGGCCGGGAACCCGTCACCCGTCACCCGTCACCCGTCACATTCAGTTGTAGTCTACGATTTCGGCATAAAGATGAACATCCTTCGTCATCTCTATAATGCAGGTTTTGATGTAACCGTTGTCCCGGCGCAAACTCCCGCTGAACAGGCGCTTGATATGGCCCCTGACGGGATTGTCCTGAGCAACGGACCCGGAGACCCGGAGACAGTCGTCTACGGAATTGAAGCCGCCAAAAAACTTATGGGGAAGAAACCGGTACTCGGCATCTGTCTCGGGCACCAGATACTCGGACTTGCGATGGGCGGCAGGACTTACAAACTCAAATTCGGCCATCACGGCGGGAACCATCCGGTAATGGACCTGACTACAGGGAAAGTTGAAATTACCTCACAGAACCATAATTACTGCGTTGACATAGAAAGTTTGAAGGGCCAGGCGGAGTTGACACATAAGAACCTTTATGATGGAACGGAAGAAGGGATGAGACATAAGGACCTGCCCATAATCTCATTTCAGCACCACCCCGAGGCCGGACCGGGACCGAATGATTCAGGGTATATTTTTAAACGGTTCAAGGAAATGCTGGAGGACCATGCCTAAACGCACAGACATAAAAAGCATCCTGCTCATCGGCTCGGGACCTATAATCATCGGGCAGGCGTGTGAATTCGATTATTCCGGAACACAGGCCTGCAAGGCCCTTCGTGAAGAAGGATATAAAGTGGTCCTCGTCAACTCCAACCCCGCAACGATTATGACAGACACTGAAACCGCTGACGTTACCTACATAGAGCCGCTCACGGTCGATATCCTTGAGAAGATTATAGAAAAAGAGCGTCCCGACGCCCTCCTCCCGACCATGGGCGGACAGACGGCCCTGAACCTTGCCGTCGAGCTTTCGGAAAGAGGGGTTCTTGACAAATACAATGTCGAACTTATCGGGGCCAAACTCCACGCGATCAAAAAAGGCGAGGACCGGGAATTATTCAAAAAGGCAATGTCGGCAATAGGGCTGGAAACCCCGAAGAGCCTTCTTGTGAATTCCCTTGAAGATGGTCTGAAGGCAATCGGTTACCTTTCTTTTCCCTTGATCCTCAGGCCTTCTTTTACGCTGGGAGGTACCGGAGGGAGCATCGCCTACAACATGGATGAATACAGTGTCAACCTCGCGAAAGCGCTCGACCTGAGCCCGGTCCACCAGGTACTTGTAGAAGACTCTGTTATCGGCTGGAAAGAGTTCGAGCTTGAAGTCATGCGCGACAATAAAGACAATGTCGTGATTATCTGTTCCATAGAGAACTTTGACCCTATGGGCGTTCATACCGGGGATTCCATTACTGTCGCGCCCGCGCAGACGCTTACCGACAAGGAATACCAGATAATGAGGGACGCGTCAATAAAAATCATCCGTGAAATCGGTGTGGACACCGGCGGATCGAATATACAATTCGCGGTGGACCCCGCAGACGGCCGTATGGTCGTCATCGAAATGAACCCGAGGGTTTCAAGGAGCTCCGCCCTCGCGTCAAAGGCAACGGGGTTCCCGATAGCGAAAATAGCGGCCAAGCTCGCTGTAGGACTGACACTCGATGAAATACCGAACGATATTACAAAGGAGACGCCGGCGTCTTTCGAACCGACAATCGATTACGTAGTCGTAAAATTTCCGAGGTTCGCCTTTGAAAAATTTCCTGAAGCGGACCCTACCCTCACGACCCAGATGAAATCCGTAGGGGAGGCAATGTCGATAGGCAGGACTTTCAAAGAGTCCCTTCATAAGGCGATACGCAGCCTCGAAATCGACAGTTTCGGTTTTGAACAGATAACCGCGGACATCGACGAGACAAAGAAAAAACTGAAGATACCCGGATGGGACCGTATCTGGCACATAACACACGCGCTGCGGATGGGAATGGGCATTCAGGAGATTTATGAACTGACGATGATCGACCCCTGGTTCCTGCACAACATAAAACAGATACTGGAGTTTGAAGATGAGATAAAGGGGTCAAGTGAGAAAAATTCTTCACCCTTGGACCCTGACTTACTGCGTCAGGCCAAGGAATACGGTTTCTCCGACCGGAGGCTTGCATTTTTAACCGGCACTAACGAAACCGAACTGAGGAACTACAGGACAGGACTTGGAATTAAACCCGTATACAAAATGGTCGACACCTGCGCCGCGGAATTTAAGGCGTATACGCCTTACCTTTATTCGACGTATGAAAAACCGTTTTATCAGAGACCCTCGAACCCTGTTGTTGAGTGCGAAGCCAATCCGACCGGCCGCAAGAAAGTCATCATCCTCGGCAGCGGGCCCAACAGGATCGGCCAGGGGATCGAATTTGACTACTGCTGTGTTCATGCCGTCTTTGCCCTGAATGAACTCGGTTATGAAACGATAATGGTGAACTGCAATCCGGAAACCGTAAGCACTGACTACGATACTTCCGACAGGCTTTATTTTGAACCGCTTACTTTCGAGGACGTTCTCAATATAATCGAGCTTGAAAAACCTGAAGGCGTTATTGTGCAGTTCGGAGGACAAACCCCCCTTAAGCTCGCTGTTCCGCTTGAAAAAGCGGGCGTAAAAATATTAGGCACCTCGCCGGATTCCATAGACAGGGCTGAAGACCGGAAGAGGTTTAAAGAGATATTGCATAAGCTGGACCTCAAACAGCCCGAAAGCGGCACCGCCATGTCGATAGAAGAAGCAGTCCGGGCGGCAACTGATATCGGGTATCCTGTAATGGTCAGGCCGTCATACGTACTCGGCGGAAGGGCCATGGAAATTGTATATGATGAAATAAGGCTTCATGATTATATGAAGCGCGCCGTGAAGGCTTCGCCTGAGCATCCGATACTTGTAGACAAATACCTTGAAGACGCAATCGAGATCGATGTCGACGCGATATCCGACGGGACCAGCGTTATCGTCGGAGGCATCATGGAGCATATAGAAGAAGCCGGCATTCATTCAGGAGACTCCGCGTGTTCACTCCCCCCGTATTCATTGTCTTCAGATGTTATTGATAATATTAAATTGCAGACAAAAGCCCTCGCGAAAGAGCTTAACGTAATCGGGCTCATGAACATACAATTCGCGGTAAAAGGAAAAGATATTTATATACTGGAAGTAAATCCGAGGGCCTCGCGCACGATCCCTTACGTGAGCAAATCCATCGGGGTCCCCCTTGCCAAACTTGCCGCCAAGGTTATGGTCGGAGAATCACTTTCCGGACTGGGACTGACATCGGAGGTAAAAATATCTCACGTCACGGTCAAGGAAGCGGTATTCCCGTTTGACAGGTTTAAGGGCGTCGACCCGTTATTGGGCCCCGAGATGAAATCCACCGGCGAAGTCATGGGAATTGATCATGATTTCGGCAGGGCTTACGCAAAGGCGCAGGCATCTGCAAACAATACGATGCCCCTCAGCGGCAAAGTATTTATCAGCGTTAAAGACAAGGACAAGCTCCACCTTCCTCCAATGGCGGGCAAGCTT
>QZKO01000019.1 GCA_003599505.1 Nitrospiraceae bacterium
AGGCCTGGAGAATAAACCTTTGTATAAGAGCCGGACGCCAAAGTCGAATAACGCTCGGTAGTCTGTCCAAGGACTGAAGAGCTTGTGTATTCGGCTCCCGCCGCGAGATAAAGGGTGTCTTTGTTGACGGGCTTGCGAAGGTTGATATTACTGCTGAGGAAAAACTGTTCGGACCCGTCAAGCTCTTCTTTCTTTATGAAGTTGTTGATGTCTATTCTCCGTCTTGTCGCTTTATCGTAAAGAGTGTAATCAGGGCTGAACGTGACGGTCTTCCTCCTGGATTCCGTGGTCCCTCCCTGGGAGAAATCTTCATAAGTGAACTCATAATTGTAATAGTCTCTGCCCAATGTAGCCCTAAGGCTGTAAAGGTCGGAAATGTTTTCATAAGCGCCGGAGCTGTAATATGTATTGTCGTAGTCGAAATAGATTGTGGGGATAGGGATTGCCGGTTTCTCATCTTTTTTATCTTTTTTCCCTTTGATCCGCTTCTGCTGCTCTTCGGAAATCGCGTATATTACCCCGATACCGTAATTCCTGTAATCGTAGTCGTTTGAGTAGTCGGAATATCTCAATGTAACAGGTCCGGGAATATACCTTCTGTAACCCGACCATTTTCGGGGCGGGGTTTCAAGGAAATTAATATTGAAGTTCAGCCCTGTCAGGGATGAGGCGTTGTCTCTGTTGTCTTTTTGCCGTATAAAAGTGACAGAGGTGTCGTAATTGATCAGTCTGGGGTCGAGGATAAAACTTTTCAGGCCGAGGTTGTAATTCTGTGAAAACTCTCTGAACTCGCTGACTCTCTCGCCCCATACCTGTTCATAATCAAATTCGATGGAGCCGTAAAGAAGATGTTTTTTCTGAAAGTAACTTCTCATCTGGGCGGAAGCATCGCCGGGGAGGATTACAAGACTCATAAGAAAACAAACCGTGAAAAGGACGTTGCATGAAATAAATAAGGCGGGTTTCAGCCTGGCTCTTTCAGGTGGTTTCAATTCGTTATTTCCTTAAAGTCTGCCAACGCGCAGTATTATAATAGTTTTTCGGATATCTTATCCAAAAACTTGATAACCTCTTGTTCAGACATATTAAGAGCGTTTCCGCAAAAGGGTCAAAGGAGCTGCTATGTGATAGTTAGAAATTTTAACAAAGAAGAGTGGAAAAAGTCATTACTTCAATGCAGCTTCACTCTAAAAACTGCCCCCGGTCCATGGTCCTGTATTGAATCGCTTCGGAGATCGATGTGGATTCTGCCTGAAAGCCGTCAGGGCAACCCTTAAACCTCTATCGGCTTTATCAGAAGTTTAACCCCGTCTATAATCAGTTTAATCTTTAAAGGCGGCAATACCCCGATTTTTTCTTCGAGGAAGGACTTGTCGACTGTAGCTATTTGAGATATATTTACCACACTGTCTTTGGGAACGTTGCCTTCCCCTTTTTTAAGCAGGACGTTCCCCGGAGACTTTGCCCATTTCAGGTTTGATGTCAGGGCGCATACAACAACGGTATTTATCTTGCTCGCGTTAAAGACGTTATTTTGTATTATTACATGAGGGTGCCTGTATCCCGGTCCTGAGCCTTTTGGGTCCCCGAAGTCAACCCAGAAAATGTCGCCCTGTCTTATAGTCATTGAAATCAGTAGGTTTCCTTCAATACTTTTTTCCTGTAATGTTTTAAAGCTTTCTTTCTCAAAGCGGCATCTTCAGAAGTCTCGACCTCACTGTAAACCTCGTTCAGGAGCGTCAACATCTGTCTTGACTTCAACCTGTTCAGAAATTCCTTCACGGCCGTGACGAACACCTCGCTTCTGGAATATTGGTGCTCTCTGGCGAATTTTTCCACTTCTTTGAAAAGCTCATCAGGTATCGATATTGCCGTTTTCATATAAAAAGAATAACATTTGGTTATACTCATGTCAATACCATTAGTAAGAGCATACTTCCAACCTACGGTCAAACCATCCCCCTGTCCAACGTCCTGTACTGAATGGCCTCGGATATATGCTCCGCCTGAATATGTTCTGATTCCGCGAGGTCTGCGATTGTTCTTGAGACTTTTAATATTCTTGTATACGCCCTTGCAGATAACCCGAGCCTGTGCATCGCGGCTTCGATGATGCCCTGAGCGTCCGCATTGAGACCGCAGTATTTCCTGATGTGCTTCGAGCGCATCTTGGAATTTGAATAGATGCCGTCTGTTCTGAATCTTTCAATCTGCTGTTGACGCGCTTTCTGTATCCTTTTGCGGATCGTCGCTGAAGATTCCCCGCAATGTTCATTTGAAAGATCTTTATAAGGCACAGCCGGGACTTCGACATGAATATCTATCCTGTCCAGCAAGGGCCCTGAGACCTTTCTTCTGTAACGCTCGACCTGCGCGGGCGTGCATGTGCATGCGTGTTGAGGATGGCCTGCGAACCCGCAGAAACACGGGTTCATTGAACAAATAAGCATTATTGATGCGGGATAAGTTATGGAGCTCAGCGCTCTTGATATGGTTACTGTTGCATCTTCGAGAGGTTGTCTTAGAACTTCAAGGACGTTTCTTTTAAATTCGGGTAATTCATCCAGGAACAAAACACCGTTGTGTGCAAGACTCACTTCTCCCGGTTTAGGGAACTGGCCCCCGCCGACCATCGCCACATCCGATAATGTATGATGGGGCGAACGGAAAGGACGTGTGGCAAGGAGCGGCTGCCCTGTTTTCAGAATCCCTACCACACTATGTATCCTTGTAGTCTGCAAAGCCTCTTCAAAGGTCATATCAGGCAGAATCGTCGGTATCCTTTTTGCAAGCATGGTCTTGCCCGACCCCGGGGGGCCTATCATCAGCAGGTTGTGAGATCCGGCCGCAGCCACTTCAAGGGCGCGTTTGACATGCTCCTGCCCCTTTACGTCGGAAAAGTCATCAATGTAGAAGGAATTCTCTTCCATTACAGCGGATATATCAACACTTGCAGGCTCTTTACTGTTCATGCCGGTCAAAAATTCGATAAGCTCCGGCAGTGTTCTGAACCCGTATACAGGGACCCCTTCTACAACAGACGCTTCGGAAGCATTTTCTTCCGGAAGGACCAATCCCCTGAGTTTGTCCTCCCGTGCTTTTATCGCCATTGACAGGGCGCCTTTTACCGGTTTGATCCTTCCGTCGAGAGACAGCTCTCCGGAAATAAGGTAACCTTTAACGGCCTCAGGTCCGATAATGCCTTCCGATACAACGATCCCGATCGCGATAGGAAGGTCAAACGCGGAGCCCTCTTTTTTCAGGTCGGCAGGGGCAAGATTTACCGTGATCTGTTTCAGGGGAAAATTGAAACCGGTGTTCTTCAGGGCGGCGCGCACCCTTTCTTTGCTTTCCTTTACTGCGGTATCCGGAAGACCGACAGTGGAGAAATGAGGCAGTCCCTTTGCCGTGACATCAACTTCAACTTCCACAAGATGGGCGTCGATGCCGATCAACGTCGCGCTTAGAATTTTAGATAGCATGTCCCCTGATAAAAGAAAAGTTGGATTTGAGATTTAAAATTGAAATCTGCTCCAGCCGGTTCCCGCAACAATATAACATAAAATGAAAGAGAAAGGGAACATTGACCATAGCATTGAACATTGTAATCCGGGATACATACATAAGTCAGAGGAAATATTAAAATTTATTTATGAAAAACATTTCAGGTTAAGGACTTGCAAAGACAGGAGGTATCAAATTATGAAGAAATACAAGGACCCAATCTTTAAAGCCTTTGCCGTTGTTGGAGTTTTTGCTGGAATTCTGGGTGTGCTCATGTCAGTCAGCGCTGCTGACGCGGGCAGTAAACCATTCAAAGGGCATTCGGCAAAGGGCGGGATGCGTAACTGCATGTACGAGCTGAACAACAGTACAAGGGATTTGCAGACATGCAACATGAATCTTGTTCAGGCATTGACAGATCTGGAAACTTGCAGAACAGACCTTGATCAGTCCGGGGCGGAACTTGGGACATGCAATGCAGACCTGTCTCTGTGCGAGTCAAACCAGGTCTCTTGTCCGGAAACAGGGGCCCTTGCGAAGACCGGTCAGACCACAAGCTATGCGGTAGGCGACGATGGGGACCTTCAGGCGGGCACTGCTTTGACCGGCCCGAGGTTTATTGACAGCGGAGATGGTACGATAACTGATAATTTGACGGGGTTGATATGGATGAAAGACGCGGGTAGTATCGGAGTAAACTATTGGGGGAATGCCGTGCAAAGCTGCAACACATTGGCCAATGGATATTATGGGCTCTCGGATGGTTCTCAGGCCGGTGACTGGCGTCTGCCTAACGTGCGGGAACTGTACAGCCTGATCGATTTTGAGCGCTACAATCCTGCCCTGCCGGACAGCCACCTGTTTATAAACGTGATGTACAACTACTGGTCGTCAACTACCTACGCAGGCAACCCCAATAACGCCTTTTACCTGAACCCGAACAACGGTTTTATGAGCTACGCAAACAAGTCCGGCGCCAACGTCTATGTTCTATGCGTGCGGGACGGGTCATGAAAATTAATAAACCGCAACGCCCCACGGAGAGCCGGAATACGTGGAGTCGGTTGACGGCGAGAGACTGATTTTGTCTATAACTTTATTTGTGGCGGTATCTACGACGGCAACCGAGACGTCGCCGTGGTTCGCCACGTAAAGCCTGTTGCCGGCAGGGTCTACAGCAACGCCGATCGGCTCTTTGCCCGGATCGATTGTGTCAATCACCTTGTCCGTATTGGTGTCGATTACAGATATTTTGTTGTCTTCCCTTCTTGACACGTACGCCCTGTTTTTCACGGGGTCTATCGCAATGTACCACGCGGCCTTGCCGACGGGTATGACGCCTGTTTCCTTGTTGGAGGCAGCGTCAATAACAGAGACCGTTCCCTTGCCGTGAATGGCCACATAGACTTTCTTCTTCTCAGGATGAACAGCGATGCCCAGCGGCGTGTCGGCAACCTTGATCGTGGTCAGCACCTTATGGTCCGCCGTATTAACGACTGAGACGGTCCAGTCGCCGGTGTTGCTCACGTATATTTTTTTATCGAGAATCTTCATATCGAACGGACCGATCCCTACGCCGATCTTGCCTGTCACTTTATTCGTTTTCAGGTCAATCACGGACAGGGTCTTATTCAGGTTTTTCCCTTCGACTATATGCTCTGTATCGGCCGCATAGCCGATGCCGGTGTCAGGGTCAACAACCATGCTCATCGGGCCTGCGCCGACCTTTATGGACGCGGTTATTGAATTGCTGTCGATATCGATGACTGAGACCGTGCTGTCGCCTTCATTTGAATTTACGACATATGCCTTTTTGGCCGCGGGGTCGATCGTTATCCCGGCGGGCCATACCCCCACCCTTATCGTATTAACAACCTTGTTTGCAGAGGCGTCGATAACTGAAACCGTGCCGTTGCCCGCATTGGTAACGTATACACGTTTGTCTCCCGCGTATGCATGGGCAATAAAAATCACTGATAAAAAAAGAGTCAGGAATAAAACTTTCTTTGCCTTCATGGTTCCCCCTTTTGGTTGTTAAGAAACAGTTCGGGACGTTCGGACAGTCTGAGCCGCCTGAAGTTTTTTTCAGGAGATATGATGTTATATATTTTTATAAAAAAATGTCAAATGGAGGTTCAAGCGTGGGGGGCGGCCCTGCCGATCTGTTTTTTGATGTCTTCGACAATCGATGAAAACCCGGACGCCGTGTCCCTGAGGCGGGCTATCTCATTCCTGGTTTCTTCAAAACTGCCGCTGATATTCAGGAGGACTCTTTCATCGAATCCTGTTCTGCCCCGGAGAGCTTTATCTATGGTTTTAATTCCATCCAGGGCGCTGTTTGACGTCGCTGAAATGGAATCAAAACACTGGGTGACCGCGTTCATAAGTTTGGCGGTCTTTTCGATTTCTTCCCTGCTTTTTTTCACTGTGTCCACGGATTTTTGCGATTCCGACTGGATGAGGTTGATCTTACGGGTTATTTCTTCGGTCGATTTCGCGGTCTTCTCCGCGAGCTTCTTTACTTCATCAGCCACTACGGCGAAGCCCCTGCCGTGCTCTCCGGCCCTTGCCGCCTCTATCGCGGCATTCAGGGCAAGGAGGTTGGTCTGGCTCGCTATCTCATTGATTACGGATATTATCTTTTCAATTTCTCCGGAGCTGTTCCCAAGGGTTTCCATTGTATCGGAAGCGTCATGGAAAACAGTTGTAATCCGGTTGATGGAACTCAGTGTATAACTGTTCGTGTCTTTTCCGTACGATATCAGCTCTGATATTTCTTCAATTGATCCGGAAATATTTGCAACGTCGGCAGACATGTCTGCAACGGTCTGCGACATCAACGTTATAAAATTTGCAAGTTCTCCGGCCTGATTAAGTTTGTTATCAGTGTTTGTCAGGAGGTTGTCGGCCGCGGAATTGAATTTGCCGGTCATTAACAAAAGGTCCGAAACGCTTTCTCCGGTATTCGCCGCCGTATGCCGCAGCCTGCTTTTGATCTCGTTAAAGGCGCTGTAGATCCTCCGCGCTTCTCCGCCCTCGTCTTTTTCCGGCATGTCGACGTCATAATTGCCTTCCGCCATTAAGCCGATAGCTTCGGTAACCCTGCGTACAGGCTGCGTTATGCCGGTCAGAAAACGGGACGCGGCAAGCAGGAGCAGGACAACCGTTATTATTCCCACCGCCATATACCCGGCCATTATAAGGCCGGATTCTTTCAACATCCCTTGTCCGACAATAATTCCAGCTATTAGCGCGACTATTATGAGACCGAAGAACTTGTAATTATTTTTCATAAACTGTCCCCCCCTCTGTTCAAAAAAGTTTAAGAATCCTGAATACATGGGAAAATAATACGTTACGCCCTGTCAACTTCTTATCGGCTGTTGCGCGAAATACTTTAACCGGGATTATTCATTCGGCCCCTTCGTGAAAGTCCAACTGCCGGTTGAAACATGGTAATATAAAAAAGCTGTTTTTAATTCAACATGCCTGAAATATTATCACTATATGAGCTTAACCGCCTTATCAGGTCTGTGATCGATGAGGCCTTCCACGCCGCGGTCCTCGTTACCGCGGAAATAGCATCGTGTGATGTGAAGAACCATTGTTATATGACCCTGGTGGACCGGGACGGGGAGACGACACGGGCCGAGATAAAAGCGGTTATCTGGGCAAACAGTTATAAAGTTATTTCCAGACAGTTCAGGGAGGCGACAGGAGTTGATCCCGGAAAGGGAATAAAAATACTTTTTGAAGCCGAGGTGAGCTTCCATGAGCGTTACGGACTGAAGCTGAATATACTCAATATCGACCCTTCCTTTACAATCGGGGAGTTCGCTGTCAGGAGAAAAGAGATACTGGAGAGGCTTGCCAAAGAAGGACTGAAGGACAGGAACAAAGGCCTCGAATTTCCTCTCGTGCCCCGGAGGGTCGGGATAATCTCATCCGCAACGGCTGCGGGATACGAGGATTTGCTCAATCATCTGTCGAATAATCCGTACGGATACAGATTTACCTGCAGGCTCTACGAAGCCGTCATGCAGGGGGACGGCGCCGAGGCTTCCGTTGTGAGGGCGTTCCGGCAGTGTTTGAACGACGCGTCATCCCTGGATGTCGCTGTAATTGTCAGGGGCGGGGGAGGGCAGGCGGACCTGCACTGTTTTGACAGTTATGAGATTGCAAAGGCGATAGCATCCATGCCTATTCCCGTTATATCCGGCATCGGACACGAAAGAGACTTCACTGTGGTCGACGAGGTGTCCAACATGAGGGCGAAGACCCCTACCGCGGTCGCCGACATGATCATCACGAGGGTGAAAGATTTTGAAGACACGATAGATACATTGAGGAACAGTCTGGTCCACGGGGCGCGCCGGCTGACCTCGGAAGCGAAGGAAGAGATTTCTTCCCTCGCAAAAAATCTTGAGAACCATATCAGGAAGGACATCAACGATAATGAACACAGACTGGATTTCTTTCTGAAAGGGTTGAAATATTCTTTAAGGTCCATACAGTCGGAACATGAGAAACTCAGGGCGCGGGAAAGCAGCGTTAAACATCTTGACCCGTTAAATGTCCTGAAGAGAGGATACAGCATTACTTATTCCAATGGTAAACCGCTGAAATCGGCGTCCGACGTCGAAGAAGGAGATAATGTAAGGACGAAATTGTTTAAGGGCGGGTTTACAAGTATAGTCGAAAGGAAAACAGACAGGGAGGTGAGCAAATGAACGGTTCCCCGGGTTACAAAGAGGCCCTTGAAGAGATTGAAGCTATTGTAGAAGAAATAGAAAACGAGACCGTTGATGTCGACGTGCTGGCGGAAAAGGTAAAAAGGGCCGCGTTTCTTATTAAATACTGTAAAGCGAAACTGAAGGCGGCCGACAGCGAGGTAAAAAAGATTCTGAAGGATTTTGAAAAGGAAGATAAGGACGCGGGAAGCGCTTAACATAAAAAACGGAAGGCTCGCTGAACCTTCCGTTTCAAAGCTATTATTATGGAAGTAGTTGCCTACTTTCTGAATCTTTTTCTGCCGTAAAGTCCCAGACCCACAAGACCTGCGCCGAGGAGAAATACGGTCCCCGGTTCGGGCACCACGGTCGTTTCTCCTGTTATCCATCCGCTGTCATTTCCATCGACTCCGATACTCTGTACGTGCGCGGCGGTTTTCAGGCCGTCCGGACTGTTGCCGGATCCAAGGCTGAGAAAATCAAAATCGAGCGCGGTCAGAGTCGGAATGCCGGTGATATTAAAGACAGAGGTTTCCCCGCTTGTGAAAGCGCCGTTGTTAAAATTAAAACTTATATCAAAGAAGCCGTCTCCGTCTGCCTTGCAGCAATTTACCCCCTGTGTTAAAGAGGAAAACATTTCCCCGCTTGAATACGCAAAATTTAAACTGACAGGATTTAAGGCGGGGTTCAGGTTGAAGCTCCATGTGCTTACAAATTCGGTGCCGGTCAAATTCGCCGTCGACATGGTTAACATGACACTTCCCGGGGTGCCGGCGTCATCAAAAGTCGCTGTCAGCCATGGGGCTGTCCCCGCCGGCGGGGTAGCGCCGCTGAATTCAGTATCCAGATTAATTGAGATCATAGTTGCCTGGCCAAAAGACACCATCGAAGCTATCAGT
Organism: Nitrospiraceae bacterium; assembly: GCA_003599505.1. Classification (GTDB taxonomy): domain Bacteria; phylum Nitrospirota; class Thermodesulfovibrionia; order UBA6902; family UBA6902; genus SURF-23. Next base: position 9,134 of record QZKO01000019.1, read on the forward strand.
ACCGCAACTAAGCTTGTTATAATAATTTGTTTTTTCATTTTAGTCTCCATTGGTTAGATGATTTTTTTATCTTCTGCAAGAAGGAGACGCAATATGCATGCCTGATTATAACTAATTGATTTTATGTATTATTGACTTATACAAGTTAATTAAGGTGTAAACTCTGTCGACGTGGCATTTATGGATATATAAGGAAAAAACTTAAGTATCAAGCTGTTAATATATGTCGGGGATATTTATATGTAAGTAAATCCGACAGCTCGTTGCCCCAAAAGGCTGCTGCTACTCATCTAACTGAAAGGGTACGAAAAACTTGTACCCATTCAGTTATTCCCTCTTGATTAATTAATGGTGAAAGGTTATATTAACAGCGTTTTAAATTTTTGTGAATATACACGCAGTTGGAAGGAGGTAACATGTTTACTGATATTGCTTTTGCTATGGGAGGAGCGCCGGGCGGCGGCGCCGGGGCGCCGCAGGGGATTGGAGGGATACTTACATCCTTTTTCCCTTTAATATTGATTTTTGTCATATTTTATTTTCTCCTCATCAGGCCGCAGTCCAAAAAGGCGAAGGAGCACAGGCAGATGCTTGATAACCTGAAAAAGGGCGACAAGGTCGTAACTACGGGTGGCATATTCGGTGTAATAGAAGAGCTTGATGAAAAAACAATGACCCTTCAGATCGGAGTTAAAGGGGTTGACGTGAGGGTAAAGGTTGACCGCAATTCCGTCTCCATGAAAAGGACAGGAGAATAAAGAACAAGTGAAGAAGAAATTTCTCTGGCGTATTTTACTGATCGCAACCGCCGCAATATTATCCATTGTTTTTTTCCTTCCTTCCACTAAGCTGGCATCATCTTTGCCTGAATGGCTGAAAAAGTACGGCCTGACGCTCGGGCTGGACCTGCAGGGCGGGGTGCACCTGGTCTATGAAGTCGACAGCGACAAAACGATAGAGATAACAATCGAGAGGACCGCCGCGGCCCTGACCAGTACTTTTGCAGAAAAAAAGGTTGAGGCAAAGGCCGAGAAACAGGGCACGGACATCGCTGTTTCTCCTGATAACGACCAGGTGAAAAAATTAGTAAAGGAACAGTTCCCGAACCTGACGCTGGACCGTCAGTCCGAAGGCAGGGCTTTTTACCGTCTGGACGGCAGTGAAGCTGCCCGGATAAAAAATTTTGCGGTGGACCAGGCGCTTGAGACCATCAGAAACAGGGTGGACCAGTTCGGTGTCGCGGAGCCGATAATTCACAGACAGGCCGAGAGCGAGATCGTAATCCAGTTGCCCGGGGTAAAAGACACAAAGCGCGCGATCGAACTTGTAGGAAAAACAGCGCTCCTTGAATTTAAAATCCTCGATGACGAATCACCTGTCGCGGCCCAGCTCCCCGGCACCGTTGCCCAGGGACAGGAAGAGATTATGCTTAATCAGTACGCGGCCCAGATCCCGCAGGATGACGAAATCCTCTTCGGGAGGATACGCGACCCTGAGACAAGGGCTGAAACCGAGCTTAAGGCGGTTTATCTGGTGAAGAAGCAGGTGCTTATAACAGGAGGTTCCCTGACAGAGGCGAGGGTCGCTATCGACCAGAGGTACAACGAGCCGTATGTGGGGATATCTTTTGACGCCGCCGGCGCGAAGCTTTTTGAGCAGGTCACAGCGAACAACGTGAAGAAGCGCCTCGCGATCATACTTGATAATAATATCTACTCCGCCCCTGTGATACAGGAAAAAATTTCAGGCGGGGACGCATCGATAACAGGCTCTTTCACCATGGATGAAGCAAAGGACCTGGCGATCGTGCTGAGGTCTGGATCTCTTCCCGCGCCACTGAGGATGCTGCAAAATGTCACAGTGGGACCGTCACTCGGGAAAGACTCGATTGACGCCGGGATAAAGGCCGGGATAATCGGGGCGCTGCTCGTCATAGTATTTATGATTTTCTATTATAGAATGTCCGGGCTGATAGCGGACTTCGCCCTTGTACTGAACATCCTCTGCCTGATCGGCGCATTGTCGGCTTTCAGGGCGACACTTACATTGCCCGGAATAGCGGGCATAATATTGGCGATAGGAATGGCAGTAGACAGTAACGTCCTCATGTTTGAAAGGATGCGGGAGGAGCTCAGGCTCGGGAAGACGCCCCGCGCCGCCATTGATTCCGGATACGATAAAGCGTTCTGGACCATCTTCGACTCCCATGTAACGACCCTGATTACCGCTGTAGTGCTCTTCCAGTTCGGTACAGGGCCCGTAAAGGGATTTGCAGTGACCCTCGGATGGGGCGTTCTTATTAACCTGTTTACCGCCCTTGTCGGCACAAAGACGATTTTTGATCTGATCAGTTCCAGAGGGGAGATGAAGAGGCTTAGCATATGAGAGAGATGATAAAGAAAACAAAGATCGACTTCATGGGCAAGAGGTATTTCGCCCTCTCTTTTACAGCGATAATGATGATTATAGGACTTCTGGCCGTGGTACAGGTCGCAAGAGGGACCGCCAACCTCGGCATTGATTTTGCCGGTGGAACTGCGGTCCAGATTAAATTCAAGACGCCGGTTTTGCTTCACGATGTTAGAGCAACCCTTGAAGGGGGCGGAATAACGGGATTTGAACTCCAGGAGCTTCCGACCGAAGGCAAGGTCCTCATAAGCATCAAAAAGAGCAAAGGCGACCTCGGGGACCTGTCAAAGAAAATCATATCCCTTCTGTCGCAGAAATTTTCAGAAAGCAATGTTGTAGTGGATTCCACGACCGAGATAGGTCCCAAGGTCGGATCGAAACTTAAAGACGACGCAGTGTGGGCTGTTATCGCTGCAATGATCGGAATACTTATCTATATAGCGTTCAGGTTTCAGATAAGGTTCGGTATCGGGGCGACAATTGCGACTTTTCATGACGTCCTTGCCGTTCTCGGTGTCTTTTATCTCATGGGAAAGGAAATAAATCTCATGCTCGTAAGCGCGCTCCTGATGATCGCGGGATATTCCCTTACGGATACGGTGGTCGTTTTCGACAGGATTAGAGAAGACATGAGGACTAAATTCAAGAAAACCGCATTTGAAATAGTCAACGAGAGCATAAATGAAGTGCTTTCAAGGACACTGATCACGTCTCTTACAACGTTGTTTACCGCCATAGCCCTTTTTATTTTCGGCGGAGAGGTAATTCATGATTTCGCCCTCGCTATTATGGTGGGCATAATCATCGGCACATATTCTTCCATATTTGTAGCAAGCCCTATTGTGCTGATGTTAGGAAAAGACAAACCGGCTGTAAAGAAATAATGCAAAGGGCGAGGTCACCCCGCCCCTACTCTTAATAAATGCACCGCAACTGGCTTGTAAACAGGACCAATCCCGAGTTTCTGAAGCATCTTTCCGGTACTGCGTCCATATCTCCTCTTCTGGCCCAGATACTTGTAAACCGGGGCATCAGGGACGCCGGTTCAATAAGAAATTTTCTTTCTCCCGCCCTTGATAATTTACATGATCCCTTTCTGCTGCCTGATATGGACAAAGCGGTAGCGAGATTGAAGGACGCGATCCTGAAGAAGGAAACGGTATTCATTCACGGTGATTATGACGCGGACGGCATAACAGCGACGGCCCTCCTGGTCAGCGCCTTGAAAAAATTAAAACTGAAAGCGCATTATCATATCCCAAACAGGATTACGGAAGGCTATGGCATCAGCGATAAGGGCATTCAGAAGGCAAAGGCATGCGGAGCGGGCCTCATTATTACCGCCGACTGCGGGATAAGCGCCGGAAACGAGGTCCTGAACGCCCTCTCATCAGGCATGGATGTGATTGTCACCGACCATCATGAGCCACCCGATACGCTTCCTGCCGCCATCGCCGTAATAGACCCTCACAGAAAGGATTCGGCATATCCGTTTAAATATTTGGCCGGGGTGGGTGTCGCCTTTAAGTTAATCCAGGCCCTTTTTCAGAGCACAGAACATGGAGCGCAGGGCACTGACGTAAAAGAGTATCTTGACTTGGTCGCACTCGGAACGGTAGCGGACTCTGTCCCGCTCATTGATGAAAACAGGATTTTTACAGTTTATGGACTTAAACAGATCAACAGCGATTCATGCAGGACGGGAATAAAGGCATTGAAGAAAGCCGCTTTAATTGAAAAACCCTTAAGCTCGGGACAGCTCGCTTTTACAATAGTCCCGAGGATCAACGCCGCCGGCAGGCTCGATGACGCCGCAGAGGCGGTTGAGCTTTTTCTCACAGAGGATGAAGCCAGGGCAGGCGCGGCAGCGGGACTGCTTGAAGGGCAGAACAGGAAGAGGCAGAAGATCGAAGGTGAAGTGCTCAAGTCCGCCCTGAACATGTTGAGCCCCCATCATACTGAGAACGCGATTGTCCTTTCATCACGGGACTGGCATCCCGGGGTTATCGGCATTGTAGCGTCGCGGCTTGCGGAGAAGTTCTACAGGCCG
>QZKO01000034.1 GCA_003599505.1 Nitrospiraceae bacterium
GTCTGGCTGAACATGAAGGGCTTTATTACCATTACCGTAAACGGAAAAGTGTTACCCAGTTTCTTCTGATTTCGTTATCATAAACTCATGGTATGCACACCAATCCGGGCTTTCAACCGTTCGGATTTGCAGGCGGATTATATGACCAACATATGAAGCTGCTTCGCTTCGGAGTTAGAGATTATGATGCAGAAACAGGCCGCTGGACCGCAAAAGATCCCATAAGATTCGCAGGAGGAGATACGAATTTTTACGGGTATGTGCTCGGCGATCCCGTGAACATTGTGGATCCATTTGGGTTATTCAGTTTAAAAGACGCATTAAAGAATCCAAAAGTTACAGCCGTTGTTTCACTTGGCGCTTCTAAACTTGCTGAGTACGCTGCAAATAAAATGGAACCCGGAAAAGCACGGGGCACGATTTATTTAGTAAGTGCTGGATTGGCTACTACGTCAGCACTTGAAGCCATTAAAGTCGCTGCTGCATCGTATGTCCTTGCAGTAACTACAGTTGAAACTGGTGTAAGTACCCCTGTAGCCGTACTTACGGGACTTATATTTACAAGATTAGCAATTTACGATATTAATTTGGCAAGTGAATATTTTTGGAAGGCTATCGAAGATTATAAATATAAAACCACTTGTAACTAAATAAAAGAGTTGGACAGAGAATTATGATGAATTCTAAGCAACCAACAAAAAAAAGAATTCTTCTTATTATTTTAACGTTAATAATAGGAATTACTTTTTTGATATCAATTGAAATGTTACTGCCAGAAAATATTTTTGTCTTAGTATTAGTAGGGGGAGCTATTTTATTTTCCATTTTGGAATATTTTGCTTTTAATCGTAAAAAAGCAAAAAAAATTGAAGAAAAAAGAAGTAAAAGATGAGGGCGAGGAAAGCTAAAAAGGAAGGGGACGTTGGTTCAACAGGACGTACAGGGTCAAACCTTCAATATACATTAAAGCAAAGCTTATAACGAGGCGTCTGCCGGATGCGAATTGCCTCATAAAAAATGTTACCGTAGGTAGAAGTTAAAACATATCGTTGACTCATAATGCATCAATTTGCAAACATTGTTATATATATTAGCAACGCTACTGCTTGTATTTATTCTTTCTTCTACGATCAAAATAGCCTCAGACAATGAGCGATATGCTCTGTTTAAGTTAGGCAAATTCATGGGACTTAAGGGTCCGGGAATTGTGCATTGTTTCCAAGTAATAATCCAAGTAATAATCATTCTTGACATAAGCCGGGGTTCTGCTACACTTTGAGTATGAAGCGGAAGGTGTTGCTTTTAATCTCTGTTACACTGCTTGTTATTGCCGGCATGCTTTGGCAGTGCAGTAACCCCAACCCTGATGCTTCGCCGCTGAGCGCGGCCGGAAAACACCCCGATAACTGGATCGTTGAGCACAGGGCATTTTTTTTAGGTCGCCCGGACGCGTGCTTTCAGTGTCACGGCAGAGACCTGTTGGGGGGTATTTCCAGGGTCAGTTGTTTCAGCTCCCAGTTCAACGGCCAGGCCTGTCACACCGAAGGGTTTTCCGGACACCCCGCAGGATGGCGGGACCCTGCCCTTCACGGCGCTGATGCCAAATCACAACCCGGGGCCAGAAGCGGTTTCCAGAGCTGCCAACCCTGCCACGGGACCGATTTTAATGGAGGCTTTTTCGGAGTCAGTTGCCTGGCGGGCAGCAGGGTCACCGGTCCGTGCCATGCTACGGACGGCGTCCCTTCAGGCGCGCCTCATTCACCGGTCCCCTGGCGGACCTATCCCTCGTCGACCCACACCGATACGGTTGACGATGCAGCCGGGCTGAATGCCGCGGCCTGCGCCCTTTGCCATACGCAGGGGGCAAACCTGAGGACACCTGTTATCACCACATACAATACCGGTAAACCATCATGTTTCAACAGCACCCTTTGCCATGGACTGGTGGGGCACCCGGCCGATTGGGCGCAGCCGGTCAACCACGGCTCGACAGCCAAATCAAACCTGACCTATTGTCAGCAGTGCCATGCTGACAATGCCTCCGGAGGGCCCGGGAGCAACCCGCGATTTAATGTCCAGCTCGGGCGGCTCGTTGATGCCACCCTGGGCGCCACGGGTTGTGAAGTATGCCATGCTCCGTTAGCTGCCCACCCGCCGGTCAATCAGATTCCGGCTGTCTTCGGCGCCATTACACCGCTCAACCCGCTGGGGACCCCGTGGTATCTCCACTGCAGGGTCAGCCCCTCCGGTTTTGACGCCTGCACCCTCTGTCACGGCACGAACCTGGACGGTGTCGGAGGCGCGGCAGGGGCCACGGCCTGTACCTTCTGCCACCGCAGCGGACTTCCGACCACGCTGTTGAATTGTACCTCCTGCCATGGCAACCCCCCTGACGGGACCGTATATCCCAACATCGCATTTGCCCATCCGGGGCACATCGACCTTAACGTCAGCGATATCTGCGGCGAATGCCACAATGGGCTCGGCTCCGTAACCCTCGATCATTTTCTTCGCGCCCGTAACAATACGGCAGGAGTTCAGACAGGGGCTGTTCTGTTCGGCGCGTTCACGCAAACAGGCGGCGTAAGTCCTGCCTATAATGAATCGACCCTGCAGTGCACCAACACCTACTGCCACGGGGCAACGCTTGCCGGAGGCGCCAATAAGTCGCCCATCTGGAGCCAGACAAATTATCTGTCTGCCGGCTGTGGCACCTGCCACGGCTTTCCGCCGGGGACCGGCGCTCATGCCGGCTTCACATCGGGTACCGTCTGCAAGAACTGCCATACGCACGTCAATGCCGCCAACACCGGCTTTGACGACCCCACGAAACACGTAAACGGGGCGATCGACGTTGAGAGCGGAGCGCCTCATGTATTCCCGTACCCGGGAGCCACTCACTTATCGGCTGCCGGGACAAGTCCTTTCTTAAACTGCGTAACGGGCGGCTGTCATACAAATGGCAGCACGATAGGGGTGTATCCTGTTACTGCCGGGACACCCCCTGATTGCCGGGGGTGCCATACCAAACTTTCTCCCGGCAACAGTTGCTGGTCTTGTCATGGAACAGCCGCTAACGGCGGGCAGCCCAACGGCTCCGCGTTTCCGGATGTGGCAGGGGAACACAGTAAGCATTCCGGCTTTGCCTCGTGTTCAGTTTGTCATGGATCAAACGGCACCGGCAGCTCAAACCACGGCCCGAGCAACAGGACCGCCCACGCGGATGCCGATGTCGACATCCAGTTCACTGGCGAAGCTACAGGCATAGTCTTTACCCGCAGCGGATTGAATAACGGTCACGGCACCTGCACGGGGACCTGCCACGGCGAAACGCACAATAACAGGACGTGGTAAATTTTATGATGACCTCGTTACGTGGGTCCGTGTTAATCCCCGGCTGACTGTGATTGAGAAAATTGACTTTGCCCCGGCAAGCTTTTAATATAACTTCTGTATGGATGTGCAAGATAAGCTTAAAGGTAATATCCCCGCCCTTCTCGACGCAGCCCAGCAATCTTCAGTAAAAGGCGACTATGACGGCGCCATTGCCATATGGAAAAAGATTCTCACGGTGCGCGAGGACGCCAATATTTACAACACCATCGGTGATCTGCATATCAAAAAAGGGGCCCAGAACGAAGCGGTGGAATATTTCACTTTGGCCGCTGACAGGTTCAAGGCCGACGGTTTTCATCAGAAGGCAATGGCAATCTATAAGAAGATCCTGAATATTGTCCCTTTTGAGATTAACGCTATCGATTCTCTCGGCGATCTTTACGCTGAAAAAGGCCTTGCCGTCAACGCCGTCGCTTATTATCTAAAGGCCGCGGAAAAGCTCTCCAGAGACGGGGAGACGGATAAGGCCATAGACGTCTTCAATAAAATACTTCATCTCACTCCTTCCGATGTAAACATCAAAACCAGGCTGTCTGATTTATGGCTGAGCAAAGGGCTCCCTGAAAAGGCCGCGAGTATTTATGCCGGGATTGCCGCCGACTACATGGAGAAGGATGAACTTGACAGCTCCATCGAATTTTTTTCAAAGGCGATCGGAGCTGACCCCCGGAATATTGCTTCATTTACCGGGCTCAGCAGTCTGGCTGAAAAGAGAGGCAACCTCGAGCAGGCGCTTGACTTCGCGAATAAGGCGCTGGATTATTCGGGAAACAGCCAGGACATCCTCTCAAAATACGTTCATCTCGCTATTAAAGCCGGGAAAGCCGCAGAGGCCGAAAACACCCTGTCGGAATTAATAATGTCTTCCCCGGACGATGCTTTTTATAAAAAACTGCTCAGCGATATTTACATCAGCGAAGGGCGGACTGACAAAGCGTGGGAGACTTTGCAGCCCTTCATTGACGAATTATTACAGGACCAAAACTGGGATGAAGCGTATGAGCTGCTCCCGCAATTCAGGGAATCGTTTCCCATCCCGGTCAAACAAAGACTTATAACTATTTACAGGGGAAGGGACGACAAAGAATCGTTAGGCGGGGAGTTAAATGAGCTCGCCGTAATGTGTGAAGAGCAGGGGTTATTTCAAAACGCCCTTGGGCTTTACAGGGAACTGACAGAATTGCAGCCCGGGGATGACGCTGTAAAAAATAAAATTGACGAGCTTGAAATATATCTTGAATTGAAACTTGCGCCGGGTTCATTGAGAACTTCCCTTGAAGAAAACGAAATAGCCATAGAAGGACCGGCCGGAGATTTGCCTCCTGATGATTATCAGGACAAGCGGACCGAGGCGGAGTTTTATGCAAACCAGGGACTGCTGAAAGAGGCGTTAGGTATTTATGAAGAAATCCTTTCCGGTGATCCGGACAACGTTGATATACGGAACAGGGCGGAAGGCCTGAGGTCTTTAACTGCCGCAGGGGAGGAGGCGCTCAGCGGCGGTGAGACAAAAGAAAACGATATCGATTATGAGGCCGGCCCGGCTGAGAATGATTATGAGTCCCACTACAACGCCGGGATCGAATACAGGCAAAAGGGGCTTCTGGATGACGCCATCAGGGAATTTAAAATTGTTGCAAAAGATCCTGAAAAGGCGGTGCTGAGCACGAAAATGATCGCGTTATGTTATATGGAAAAAGGCGCGTTTATCAACGCGATAGAGGAATTGAATACGTTGCTTCAAGTTATGCCGTTAGACGAAGAGAGATGTCTTGATATAAAATATGAGCTTGCCGGGGCGCATATGAAAAACAACGACTACGGCAAATCTCTTGAGATATTCGCGGAAATACTGACAACAGCCCCCGACTACAGAGACGTTTCACATAAAATGGATATCCTCAGGGACCTGATTGGAAAGTCTGAAGGGAAACAGAAGCCTAAGAAAAACCGGATATCGTATATATAGCCCTGCGGTAAATAAACACGGAGACACAGAGGCACGGAGAAATATTAAAAAATCCGAAATTCGAATAGCGAAATACGAAACAAATTCAAAATCCGAAGGCTCAAAACCTCGCCTGTTTTGAACATTTGAATTTTTGTCATTCGATATTGTTTCGAATTTCGTGTTTCGTGCTTCGAATTTAAGTTTTTCTCTGTGCCTCAGTGGTTAACAAATCATTAAGATATTTAAAGACAACGGGTTATTTGAATAATGGAGCACCTGAAATTTTATAATTTAAAAGAACAGCCTTTTTCCAATTCAATCGACAACAGGTATTTTTACAGCAATACCCGGCACGCTGAAGCGCTGACGCGTCTCAAGTATGCCGCTGATTCCATGAAAGGGCTTGCTGTCGTGGTTGGAGGAATCGGGACCGGCAAGACAACCCTTGCCCGGAGAATTCTTGATGAGCTGGACGAAGACCATTATGAGGCCGCGCTGCTCGTAGTGCTCCACTCAACTGTTTCAGCGGACTGGCTTTTGAAAAAAATCGCCCTTCAGCTCGGCATTGAAAACACGGCAGACAATAAACTGGACATCCTGGGCCAGCTTTACAGGCGCCTGATTGAAATAAATGAAAGCGGGATGAAAGCGGTGGTCCTCATAGACGAGGCGCAGATGCTTCAGAACAGGGAGATAATGGAAGAATTCCGCGGTATTCTCAACATGGAAGTATCGCAGGGAAAACTCCTGACCTTCATATTATTCGGCCTTCCGGACCTGGATGACATTCTCGCCCTTGACGAGCCGTTAAGGCAGAGGATCGCGGTAAAATCCAAATTAAACGAATTCGATCAGAATGTTACGCAGGAATATATACGGCACAGGCTGAAGGTAGCCGGATGTGAAGAAGAAATATTCACACCCGAAGCAGTCGCGGCCATCCATGCTCATTCAAAGGGCAATCCGAGGTTGATCAATACCATATGCGACAATGCTATTCTTGAAGGCTACTTTATGAAACAAAAACCCATCAATAAAGATACGGTAGATTCGGTTGCTATTAATCTTGACTTGAGCTCTCTAAATTAATTACAAAAGTGTAAACAATTTAAACAGCCAAGCGCTTCTATTGCCCAGCCTCCTCTGACTCAAAATAATATTTTAAAATTCAATTAGTTAAAGTGCCCGGGTTTTCACATTGGACCTGATAACCTATGGAATTATATTGTGATTTGAATTACAGGTGTTAAAGTTTTTTTTATTAGTGCCGATAGTAAATATCGACAGCGGAACAGGAATATATTATATGATACTTTTCTCCGGTATAACAAAAAGTTACGCAAAGAAGCCGGTCCTTGATTCAATCTCGTTAATTATTAAAGAAGGGGAGCTGCTCTTCATTACAGGCCCAAGCGGCGCGGGAAAGACAACCCTGCTCAAACTTATTTACTGTTCAGAGCGTCCTGACAAGGGGCATATCACGGTTGCCGACTGGGAGGTGAGCAAATTAAAACAGGGTGAGATTCCGGAATTAAGACGGAATATAGGCATAATCTTTCAGGACTTCAAGTTGCTGCCCAACAGGACAGTCTTTGATAACGTTGCCCTCGCGTTGAGCATCCATGGAATGAATCCCGGAAAGACAAGGCACTATGTAAATGAAATATTGGAAGAAGTAAAACTGCTTGATAAGGCAAACCTCTTCCCTCAGTTCCTTTCAGGCGGGGAGCAGCAACGGGTCGTAATCGCGAGGGCGATGGTGTCCAAGCCGGTAGTACTGCTGGCGGATGAGCCGACCGGCGACCTCGATGTTGAAAATGCCAAAGCGATTATGGAGCTTTTCAGCAAAATAAACCGCAAAGGCACCACCGTAGTTATCGCCACTCATGATGAAAATCTATTTCGCGGGTCAGGGCACCGGGTAATTTTCATAAACGATCATTACATTGAAAAGGAGTATGTCGGGTGAAAACTAAAGGCGTCTCCAAAGGCGTATGGATCGAGATCTTCAAATATTCTCTCAAAACCGCGGTAAAAAGCATCGGTCATGAAAAGTGGATAAATTTCCTCACTGTCCTTTCGGTCAGCATAGGGCTGACAATCCTTTGCAGCTTCATACTGATCAACGCGAATATGAGCACTGCCCTTCAACGGTGGGCCAAAAGCTTTGGCGTGGTAGTGTATCTGGACGAAGATATCAGCAGGGAAGGCGAAGAGATATTGAAAAACCATTTCCTGCAGGACGCGGATATTGAGGAGGTCAAGTATATATCGAAAGAGGACGCGTTTCAGGAGATTAAAAGGACTCTGGGGTCAAACGCCATGATCCTTGATGTCTTCAGGGAAAGTCCCCTGCCTTCATCATTTGAACTTAAACTTAAAAACGCCCTCCAGGACCCTTCACGCATAAAAGAAAAAGTCGGGCAATTGCAAAAAATGGAAGGGGTCCACGAGGCGCAGTACGGTGAGAAATGGCTTTCATCGCTGAACACTATCGCAAAAACAATAAAGATCGGTTCAATTGTTTTCGGTACGGCCATATTTATCGCCGTTACATTTATTACTTACAGCACCATAAAAATTTTTCTCCACAGGAGAAAAGAGGAGATAGAAACGCTGAAGCTGCTCGGCGCGTCCAGAAGTTTTATAAGGCTGCCTTATTTAATGGAAGGATTTTTTATAGGGACCATGGGCGGCGTTCTCAGCTCCCTCGCGATACTGGGCAGTTACTCGTTCATTATGTATAAAATGGTCGAGTTCATGCCGGCGATCAAATTCGTCATGTCGTCTCTGCCGTCGATGATATATCTGGTTATTCCTCTGGGAGGCGCGGTGATGAGCCTCACGGGAAGCTTTATAGCCATAGGGAAGATAAGATATTAAATGCGAAAAGGTCTTCAATTCAGGAGGCGCGCGTCTGTTTTTTGTCCCACGGCGCTCGCGCTGTTTTTATCGTTCTCGCTCATTCCCTTTTTAAACCCTCCCGGCTTCTCCGCTGAAAGGATAAACAAGCTTTACGAAATTCAGCAAAAACTCAGAAAAGCATGGAACAATATCAGCGAATCGAAGGAGAAAGAAGAATCCATACGCACCAACATAAAAAGCATAAACGAAACAATCGGCAGGAAAGAGAAAGAGCTCAGGTCTTACGACAGAAAAACTTCACATACAAAGTCTGAAGTTTACCGGCTTGAAAGAGAGATCGAAGCGCTTTCCGCCAATCTGGACGGCAGAAAACAGTATCTTAAGGAATATGTCAATTTCCTTTATAAACAGCAACATGGTGACGCCGCCTTCGCCCTTACTTCATCGACAGACTTCCAGGACCTGGCAATGAAGAGCAAGTATATCAGCCTCCTTGCCAATTATGAAGGCAGGGTCATTCAAAAATATATGAACGATGTTCAGGAAATCAATCTCAGGAGAAAGGACCTGGACACGATGCTTGAAGAACTTGAGGCACAGAAAGCGGAGGCTCAAGAGAAGAAAAAAGCGCTGCAGACCGATCTTTCAAAGAAAGACGAATTGCTCTCCGGAATAAAAGAAAAACAGATGGCGTATGAAAAAAATGTCAGGGAACTTGAAGCGTCATCACAAAAGATACAGGGTATGGTCACAAGCGCCGGGAAAAAGAACATCCCCGAAGCGATTACAGGAAGCGGTTTTGTGTCATTGAAGGGTCAATTGCCCTGGCCGGTCCGGGGGAAAGTGCTCATCCCGTATGGGCCGTACAAGGACCCGGTTTTCAACATATCTACCTTTAAAAACGGCCTGGAAATCGAGGCCGGTCCTGACGATGTGCCGAAAGCAGTGGCAGGCGGGCGGGCCGTATACTCGGGAGAGTTGGAAGGCTATGGAAAGATCCTTATAATAGATCATGGGAACGGCTATAACACGCTGTATGGAAACCTCTCCGGGATATCTCTTCAGAAGAATGACCTGCTGATCCAGGGGACAGACCTTGGAAAAATAGCCAGGTCAAAGATATTAAATACCCCCGCCCTCTACTTTGAAATCAGATACAACGGAAAACCTGTCGATCCGGCAGAATGGCTGGGAAGGCAAGGCTGAATCTGGTATAATCTTTCAAATCCGTACAAAAAATCCGCGATTGATTAAATGAAGAATAATAATCTGCCATGCTGAGCGGTTATCTCGGACATTTCCTTGACAGGCCTCTGTCGTCATTAGCGAGGAGAATTAATGTAGATCCCAATGCGCTTACTATAACCGGTTTTATTGTTACAACGGTCGCCGCGATAACAATTCCCCTGGATCTTTTCCTCGGCGGACTGCTCATACTGTTCGGCGGGGTATTCGATATGCTCGACGGGATAGTAGCGAGAGTCAACGGCAGGGACACAAAGTTCGGGGCCTTCCTCGATTCAGTGCTTGACAGATATTCAGACGCTTTTTTGTTTCTCGGCTTTTCATGGTATTTTTACAAAGCGGACTCTCCCGAAGGAGCTGTTTTGAGCCTTGCTACGATGGTCGGCGCGTTATTGATCAGCTACACAAGGGCGCGTGCCGAGGGACTTGGAAAAGACTGTCATGTCGGGCTGATGGAAAGACCTGAACGGATTATCCTTATGGCCTTAGGGTCCCTGACAGGGTGGATATTGCCGGTGATGTGGATAATGCTTGTACTTACCCATGCAACGGTCCTCCAGAGGATTTATTATGTCTGGAAAGTGATGAGGTGAGAGTGCTGCTCTTCTCTGAAGAAATACTATTGCTCTAATCTTTTTGAGTCGGCTTTGCTGAAATGCTTTAGTATCGCCTTAAGCAAAGAAGCGCTGTGTCCGAGCTGAATATACGCTTCTTCTTTTGTCATGTTCCTGTTTTCCTTTTTTAAGGCATAGCCAAGCTGTCGCGCCCCGTTGGCGATTTTCGCTATCTCTTTTGCGAGGTCTTCTTCAAAATGCTCAGGTCTGAGCTCAACCGGGTGGATGAGTCCATCGATCTTCTGTACATTTGCCAGGACCTCATTTTCAACCACCCCGTCGTTGTCCGCGTGGCGGGCCTTGTTGAAATCGTCATAAGGAATATTATGGAGAGGGTTGGATAAATCCCCTATATAGTGCGCGGTATAGGCAAAATAATGTCCGGGATATTGTGCTCTTATACTCACGCGCTCCCGGTATTGCCTTAAAGAAGCGACAATGGCGCCGTAGAGATGTCCTTCCGTATCTGACGGGTCATTATATTTCCCGGCCTGCTCAAGCACTATCTCCGGCGTTACTTCAGCGGCATTGTTGTTATTGAAATAATGATTATACGATTCAATATTGCCGGCCTTGATCCTCGCGATATCAGCCCCAGCCGCGTTATGCCATTTGTTATATCCCGCCGCCTTTGCAACAGCCATATGGGTTTCCTCGTACCAGCCGAGGGCGGGGACCGCAAGAGTCAGAATCGCAACGAGGAAAGAAAGACGCAGAAGAAATGTCCGTTTTTTCTTCATATGAATTATCCGGCGCTTTTTTTCTTATAACTCCCGATCTTCCGGTAGTCCCTCTTTAATTGCTGGGAAAGTTTTTTTCGTTTTTCAAGAAGACCGGAAACGGCCCGGGGTTCAGACCTGTTTAATATATAACTTACAAAGAAGGGAAGCATGAGGCTGCAGTCGCCGTAAGAGACAATTGTTTTGGAAAGGGCTGACGGGTCTATCTTTCCCCAGGAGACGGCCTCAGACGGCGTGGCCCCGCTTAATCCTCCTGTATCAGGGCGCGCGTCGGTGAACTGGATGAAAAAGTCATGACCGGCCTCCGGCAGCCCGAGGACTTCCTGGATATGGGGTTCGGTCTGAAGCACAAAGTTTTTGGGACTGCCGCCGCCAAGCAGTAAAACCGCGCTTTTGCCGCCGCGCTTCTTAATATCATATACATAGCTTGTCACTTCATTAATGTCCTTGTGAGTATCCATCGCAACCGGTTTGTTTTCAAGCATAAGGGCGGCTATATTCATTCCAATGCTTGAATCAGCAGGAGAAGAAGTATGAATTGGGACACCTGCTTCATAAGCTACCGCAAGGAGACTTTCATCTTTAACAGAGGGTTTTATTTTAATAATCTCTTTTCCCAAAAGGGCGTGTATATCAGCGCTTGAGCAGGGTTCAGGAAGATTGCCGCGTTCGCGCCGGAGTGTCTCACGGACGAAATTGTCCGTATCAAGAAGCGCGTCATAATCAAGGAATATGTCATATATGCGGATGACCCCGTCTTCCCTTAATTGCTCATCATCGACTACGGCGCGTCCTTCCCTGAATTCATATCCCAGCACGTGATGAAGATCATGATACAGGTTTGCACCGGTGGAAACAATCCAGTCGATCATCCCTGATTTAATCAGAGGGATCAAGCAACTGCGTCCGATTCCCGCCGGTATCAGGGCGCCCGCAATGGATACTCCTATCCGTACGTCTTCTCTGGCAATATGTTTGACGAACAGCTCACAGGCCTTTCTGAAGGTGCCGGCATTGAATGAAAACAGGGAGCTTTCTATCACCTTGTCGACGGTCATTCCCCTGACAATGGGTCTTGGTTTAAGCGTTATACGATTATCTGATTCAGGCCCTTTGTTTTTTTTACATTTCATAAAATTATTTTGCTTTCAGCTCCTTTCAGAACCGGGTATTCATCGTAAGGTTGCGAGGTTTTTGATTATATCAGCAGATATTTATATTTACAAGCCTTCGAAGCGCGCGGTTCAGGACCGTTCAGGTGTATTTTTATAACTGGGCAAAAAAGGCCAAAAATTTGCTTGACCAACGCGCATAAAAGGCTATATACTTTTTTTAGCCGGGATGCGCTCAAGCGGAAATCTCTGAAATCCAGGCAGAATGTTACTGTTCATGTTGTCCCCTCAAATTGTAAGAATTGCCGGCTTTTACGAACTTCGTAAAAGCCGTGTAATACCCATAGATTACGTACAATAGTCTTTCAAGTTCCGTTAAAAGTTAGATGGTTGTATTTCAGGTCTTTTTAACAGAATGCAGAAAAGACCGGGAATTACGAACTTCGGCTATTAATTGTTAGATTTTACGCAAATAAAGCAATCCTTGCTATACTATACGCATGAAATTTGAATGGGATCAAGATAAGGCAGCAGGGAATATAAAAAAACATGATGTCTCATTCTATGAAGCGGCAACAGTTTTTGGCGACTCTTTGTCTGTTACGTTCCCTGATCCTGATCATTCGACTCAGGAAAACAGATTTATTATTATCGGGTCGTCAAACGTAGGAAGATTACTTGTTGTTGCTCATACATATAGAAGGGGACATGTGCGTATTATAAGTGCAAGAAAGGCAACACGCCATGAAAGGAAATATTATGAAGAAGAAAACTGAACCAAAATTAGATGACGACCTCCGGGCTGAATATGATTTCTCTAAGATGAAGGGCGGAGTCAGGGGTAAATATGCGAAGCAGTTTCATGCTGGTACTAATCTAATATTGTTAGAGCCAGAGAT
>QZKO01000085.1 GCA_003599505.1 Nitrospiraceae bacterium
CTACCCCTGGATTAGCTGCGATGACTTCATTGATTCCCAGGCTGAAGTGCCTTGCAATATCCGGTAGCGTATCCCCCTTTTCAAGACTGATGAATGCCGGCCGGCCAATGACGCCATCTCCTTTTGCAACTGAAAACTTATTTCGTTCGATATTTTCTTCCAGATGTCCTGCAATGGGCCGGTATTCCTCATGAACGCTTTTCCTTATAGCACATCCATGGAGAGACAAGATGACGATAAAAGGAACTATAAGACGCAGCCTATTGGATAAGAGTGGCAGGTCAATGATTCGGCACATGGGTCAAATAAGGTCCTCTCTTTAATGAAGAAAATTTAATAAACCATTATTCAGTAAAGCACTGAATCGTATTGAAATGCAAAAATAATGCCTCAAAGTATAAAGCTGTGATAACCTCTTTAATATTAAGAATATTTTATTCAAACAGCATGATTTAATTTTTGGAAGGAGATCAGTGTTGTATGGTTTTCATAACAGCTTTGTATTGAAACTTCATTAGTCCGGCATGGAATTGTTCGTTTAAGAGAGGGGATTATTATCGGGGCGAGAGGATTCGAACCTCCGGCATCCTGCTCCCAAAGCAGGCGCGCTACCAGGCTGCGCTACGCCCCGGAGAATTTAACATATATAAAATCCCGCCAAAAAGCAATCTCGCGCATCGCGCCTACAACGTTCTCTTGAATGTTATTATAGCGAGGCCCATCATAATTGCCGTGAAAAACAGAAGGAATATTATATCCGCGCTGACTACCGAGAGGCCGGCGTTTCTGAAGAGGATGGATTTCAGCGCATGCACCGAGTATGCCTCCGGGTTGATCTTCGCGAAGGATTTAAGCCAGTCAGGGAAACTTTCCACCGGGTAAACAGCCCCGCTCGGGAAAAAGAAGATGACGTTCAGGAATCCGCTGAATATGCCGACCACCCTCGGATGATTGGCCCTGCCCAGAAAGACGAACATCATGCTGAGAAGCGCCATCGTCGTAAGGACCACGACAAGGAGTATCGAGATTCCCTGGTCGATCCCCCGTGAAAAAGGGATGCCTGTTATCAGCATGCTTATTCCAAAAACAGCAAGCGCCGTTACCGTTGTGATTATCAGGCCGCTGACGATAAGTCCCAGGACAATGACGCCCCGCGATATGGGGGCCAGGAGGCAGCTTTCGTCGGTTCCGAGGAATCTGTCCATAACAAGGTTGAAGACTCCCGTAGTCATTGTGCCCATAAAGATCGCCATAATTACAACACCGGGGACGAGGGACTGGTAGTAATCGATCATGCCGTATAAGTCTATGCTCCTCAGGAAAATCTCATCAGGCCTCTCTCTTACCGGCGTATATTCCTGCCTGACCGCCCTTATGCTCCCCTCGATCACGCGCCTTATCGTCTCTGCCGAGATAGTGTCCGTGTTGTCGATGAACAGACCGGCCTCCGGCTTTCTGTTCAGGACAACCCTCCTGGTAAAATCCGGCGGGATGATCAGCGCGGCTTTATATTCTCCGTTTCTGACTCCATCGACCGCGGCGCCCTGGTCTTTCATGTAAATGAGGGTGAAGGTCTTCGCCCCCGCCTCTACAGCCCTCAGGTTTTGCAGCAGGCGTGAAGCGTATGTCCCCGTATCCTGATTGACGACAACCACCGGGATGCCCCTGAATTTTCCCTGAAAGGAATTGCCGAGAATAACCAGATACAGAAGGGGCATCATCAGACTCATGAGAATGACGACCGGGTTGCGGAGGAACTTTTTAATGTCGCGCTCTATGACCGCAAGAAGTCTTATCATCTCCCCAGTCTCTGCGGCACGCCCGCTCCGATGAGGAAGCTCACCTTTCTTACCTCTTCTTCACGGATGGACTTGCCGGTATAATGTATGAAAACGTCTTCAAGAGACTGCCTGTGGATGCTCGCGGAGCCGACCGTGCCTCCGGCCGCCTTTACTCCCTCGATTAACCGGGGAAGGTTCTGCGCCCCGTTGTCGACATAGACCCTCAGCATGTCTTCATGCATCTGCGCCTTATGCACAAAAGGTATCTTTTCAATCGCGGATTGTATTTCACCGGCTTTGGAAGTATCGGAGAGGCTGAGGAATATTATGTCGTTGCCCGGGATTTGGGCCTTGAGGTTTTCCGGAGAATCCAGGGCGATTATCTTTCCGGCGTCAATAATGGCCACTCTGTCGCAGAGGTCTTCCGCTTCTTCCATATAATGCGTGCTGAGCATTATCGTGAGAGAATCCTCTTCCCTGAATTTTTCGATGAAGCCCCAAACGACGCGCCTGCTCTGCGGGTCCAGACCTATGGTGGGCTCGTCCAGAAAGAGAATTTCCGGTTTGTGGACCAGGACGCGCGCGATCTCAAGCCTCCGGCGCATGCCTCCTGAATAAGTGGCGACAAGGTCACGCGCCCTGTTTGTCAGCCCCACTATGTCGAGCAGGAAACCGGTCCTCTCCTCTCTTTCCCTTTTCGGGATGCCGTAAAAGCGGCCGTATATGTCCATGTTCTCATACCCCGTGAGGTCCAGGTCGCTGGTCATTGCCTGGGGCACCACGCCTATCCTCTGCCTGACATTGTCGGGGGTTTTTGTTACGTCCAGTCCCGCTACAACCGCCTTTCCGGCTGAGGGCTTCAAAAGCGTGGTGAGGATCCTGATGAGGGTTGTCTTGCCCGCGCCGTTAGGTCCCAGAAATCCGAAGAACTCCCCTGCCGCAACCGTAAAACTCACGTCGTTTACCGCCGTAATCTCACCGAATTTCTTCGTGATCCCGGATACCTCTATGGCGTTTGGCTTCGGCATGGATGTCAACCTGGGCGAGGCTCCGCCTTGCCCCTACGTTACCGGGATGTCTACGTTAACCGTCATTCCCGGTTTTAATATCTTTCCGGCGTCTTCAACGCGAATTTCAACATGAAAGGTCTTTAAATCCTGCACCCCGTGGCGCACGTCCCTCTGTGTCGCGAATTCCGCGTATCTCCCGATTTTTGCTATCTTCCCCCTGAACTTTTTCCCCGGCATCCCGTCAACCGTAATAACAACTTCACTGTCAGGGGCCGCGTAACCCGTCAGGCTTTCCTCAATATCGATCCTTACCCACAGGTTTTCCATATCGACTATTGTAAGAACTGTAAGTCCCGGGGAGATAATTTCTCCGGGTTCCATGGCCCTGAACACGACGGTCCCGGAAACCGGCGCTCTGATTACCGTGTCATCAAACTTTGCCTTCTGAAGAGAAAGCGCGGCCTCAGCCTCTTTAACCCCGGCCTTCGCGGATACTTGCCGGCTCTGCGCGTAACGCAGTTGTGAAGCTGCCAGTTCCCCGCGGGACTGCATGGCGTGATGCCTTGCCTTTGACGCTTCGTATGAGGCCCTTAAAGATTCAAATGCCGCGACCGCCCTGTCTTCATCTGCTTTTGACACAAGGGCTTCCTTAAAAAGCGAGGTGACCCGTCCCATCTGTGATTTAGCCTCTTCCATCTGGACGCGTGCTTTTTCAGCTTCAGCCTCCGCATTCTTTGCTTCAGCCTCCGTGGCCCTTATCTCAGCTTTCGCGCTTTCAACAAGCGAAAAGGCGCTCCTTTCATCAGACCTTGCCTGCTCCAGCAGCGCGGCTGCCTGCTCCACGGCTGCCTGGATTTCATCGCTTTTAAGGCGGATGGCTACGGCGTCTTTCTGAACGGCATCGCCTTCTTTGCAGCATATTTCTGTTATCAGTCCCGGGACTTTTGACGCAAGGTTTACTTCCGTGCCTTCAACAATGCCGGTAGTTGAAATCGCTTTTATCTGCTTTTCCCTGAGGTGTGAATAAATTATCAGGCCGGCAATAATAAGCAGCGCGGTTACCGATAAAATGATCAGCCGTTTTTTCATTTGAAAATTCCTTCGTTAACAATCTCTATAATAGTTAATTCAGGCGGGGAAAGGAAGCGTACCGGGGGGCCTGCCGTGCCCGCGCCCCGGCTTACGTACAGAGCCGAGCCTTTCCCAAGGTCCCTGAACCCGGCATGATGCTCGAAAATAAACCATGTAAGGAGGTTGATAGGGAAAATCTGCCCCTTATGCGTGTGCCCGGAAAGCTGAAGGTCAAAGAGGCCGAGGCTGTTCCTGTCAACCACTGAACGGTGCTTTAACAGTATGGTAAATATGCCGGGGGACAGGCCCGCGAGCATTTCTCTTTCAGGAGCGCTTTTGATATTTTCACGCAGGCCCTCATCCATATCTCCCATGTCATCCACTCCGGCAATATTTATTGTTCCGTTAACATTCACTCCGCGATTTCTGAGCAGGATAAATCCCGCGTCCTGAATAAATCGTACGGCGTGCTTTAATCCTCCGTAAAACTCATGGTTTCCGATAACGGCAAACTTGCCGAGAGGCGCGCTCATATCTTTCAGTCTCTGCGCCATATAATCTATATGGGTTACCGCTCCGTCGAGGAGATCGCCGGTAGAGACGATCAGGTCCGGCCTCGCGTTCCCGATTTCCCTGATAACTTTATTAAGCGTCCTGTCCCCCGCGATAATGCCGAGGTGCAGGTCTGATACCTGCGCAAGAGTTATTCTGTCGGTCCCGGCAGGGAGCCTGGAAGTCTTTACAGTCAGCTTTTCAATCTTTAACCTTTTAGCCTCAAAATAACCGTATATGCTGAAGGTTACAGAAAAGAAAGCAGGAATAAAAAAAGTATACGACCGGGGAATGGTTATTGAATTGAAAGCCCTTCCGGATAGAAGGCCGGTCTGTTGAGCCAAGAAATTATATGAGTCCAGAAGCGCGGCAGCCGGAGAAAAAATAACAACAAAGGCCATCCACATATAACCGGTTAACGATAGAATCCGGGTGGGTCTTTCGGAGCCTCTAAGGCTGTACATATGCACCAATACCGGTGAGGACGCCATCAACAATATGAACAAACCGGTGCAAATGTCTCCGGCAAGACCGGCATTCAAGACATTTGATACCTTAAAAAATACATACAGGTTTCCCAATCCGTATATGGTGACAAAAGACAGGAAGATAATCATCAGCTCAACCCGGACAATTCATAAATTTCTGTAATGGAGCAAAGCATGGCTCAAAAATATCCTGGATTCAAACAACCCGAACTACTTGAAGTTCGAACGACTTTCTGGTATGTACATCTCTTAAATTTTATCATTTTTAGAACAAAAGAATCGGGTGATAAGGGATCCCGCCATTTTTTCTTTATAGATGTCTCTATAAAAAAAGCAAAATCGGCAAAATCGCAAAAATTATCTTGACAGGCATTTATTGGATATGCAATTATAAGACGCTATTGACATGGCTGTTAGTTAAGAATAAATATTGATGTATGGATTAACAGAGAGGGGTTAACTCTATGGGCATCAATCCAGCGTTTCAGACAACCGATTTTTAAACCTGAATTATAAATTTTTAATCCCGGCGCAGCCGGGCGTGGAGGGGACATGGCAGGGGAAAAATATCTTGTCTGGTTTTTCGTATTGGTGCGAGGCATAAATAAATCAGATATATTTAAAGACGATGAGGACAGAACGCGGTTTTTGGAACGGTTCGGGCAAAAAATCGTTGAGGGGAAATGCACAGTCTATGAGTGGGTTTTGATGAGTGTTTGAAAACCGCTACAAGTCTATACGTTGCGACGAAGAGAATTATTTACTCGCTTTGGTGCGCTATATACATCGGATAAATTCTCTAATTCAAAAAAGAAATATAATTGTAGAGGCTGTTCTCTGTCGAGGATGTCTGAATTTTTACCAAAGAAATTCTCAGACTATTATGTGGAGAAAATTATATAATGATAATATAAATTTTCACTATTTGAGAGATCAGGAGGTGAATCGATGACATACAAAGAAAGAATAGCTGTAGATCCGGACATAATGGTCGGAAAACCGATTATCAAAGGAACCCGAATAACAGTTGAGCTTATTTTGAGAAAATTATCTGAGGGGATGACCATAGACGAGTTATTAAAGGCATACCCGCATTTAAGAAAGGAAGATATCTTTGCAGCTCTTTCTTATTCGGCTGACGTAATTGCTCAGGAGGAATTAATTGCCTCTTAATATTCTTGCTGATGAAAGCGTTGATTACAGGATAGTCAAAGCACTCAGAAATAGTGGATACGAAGTTTCTGCCGTACTTGAAAATTATCAAGGTTTTTCCGATAAGGATGTACTGAAAGCTGCAAGAAGTGAAGAAGCTTTACTCGTGACTGAAGATAAGGATTTCGGCGAATGGGTTTTTGCTCATAAGGAGAAGGGCGTTGGGGTTATTTTATTGAGGTATCAATCAAACGAACTTAAGCAGATAACCGATTCATTGACAAATCTTCTCAATAAATACGGTGAATCCTTAATTCAAAAATTTACTGTGATAAAGGTCAGGAAAATCAGAATTCGGGAACTCCCTTCATAACCACCATCAGTTAAATGAGAGTTCTCATCTTCTCTCACTCGTATCTCAGCGCGTCTATGGGATTAAGCAGAGAGGCTTTATATGCGGGATAGAACCCGAAGAATATCCCGACAAGCCCTGAAAAACCGAAGGCGAGAAGAATAGAGTACGGCACGATGATGGTCGTCCATTCCATAAGAAACGACAGGAGCTCCGAGACGCCCACCCCGAAGGCGATTCCGAATATTCCGCCTGTCAAAGACAGGGTCAGCGCCTCGATTATGAACTGGGTCCTTATATCCCAGGTCTTCGCGCCGATTGCCATTCTTATGCCTATCTCCCTTGTCCTTTCGGTGACGGACACGAGCATGATATTCATTATCCCGATGCCGCCGACAAGAAGGGAAACCGACGCGATTGTGCCGAGCAGTATCGCCATAACCTTAGTGGACTCTTCGGCAACCTGCATCATCTGGGTGAGGTTCCTGACTGTGAAATCGTCCTCCTGATTCGGACCGAGACGGTGTCTTTGCCTGAGGAGGCCGGTTATCTGTCTCTGCGCCGCCGCCATTTCGCCGGAGCTTCGGGCCTTTACCATGATGACCCTCACCATTCCGGGGACATGGGTGCCGAAGAGCTTTTTCTGGGCTGTAGTCACAGGCACCTGAACAGTATCATCCTGGTCCAGTCCCGTGGGGCTTTGCCCCTTGCTTTCAAGGACGCCGATGACCGTGAAAGGGATCTTTTTTATCCTGATGATTTTCCCTACCGGGTCTGTATCCCCGAAAAGGTTGTCCACAACGGTCTGCCCTAACAGACAGACCTTTGTCGCGCTCTTTACGTCCTGTTCGGTAAAGGGCCTTCCTGACGAGAGGGCCCAGTCCCTTACGTTCAACATGCCCGGCGTGGTCCCTATGATGCCTGTGGCCCAGTTCAGATTGCCGTAAACGACCTGCGCCGTGCCGCTGAGCACAGGAGCCACATCTTCTACCGCCGGGCTTTCCTTTAATATGGCTTCGGCGTCAGCGGTTGTCAGTCTGATCGCGGTCCCAACGCCCATTCTTACGCCGCCGGAGGTAGTCGCTCCGGCAAGGACCATGATAAGGTTGCTCCCCATGCTTGATATCTGCTGCTCGATCTGTCTGCTTGCCCCGGCCCCGACTGCAAGCATGGCGATAACGGCCCCGACGCCTATGATGACACCCAGCATCGTAAGGGCCGAGCGCATCTTGTTTACCCTCAAGGCGCGGAGAGATATTTTTACTGTCGAAGGTATGTTAATCATTATTGCCTACTTCACTTCATCGCTGACAATGCATCCGTCAAGGAATCTTATCACCCTCCGGCTGTATGCGGCGATGTCGGTTTCGTGAGTTACGAGTATTATCGTAATATTCGATTCTCTGTTAAGCTTCGCAAAAAGCTCCATTATCTCCCTGCTTGTCTTTGTATCAAGGTTGCCGGTCGGTTCGTCGGCGAGGATAATCGGGGCGTCATTCACCAGGGCCCTTGCAATCGCTACCCTCTGCTGCTGGCCGCCGGAAAGCTGATTTGGATGATGGGCCTCCCGGCCTTCCAGTCCCACGCTTTTAAGCGCGGCCCTTGCCTTCTCTCTTCTTTCTTTCGCGGGCAACCCGTCGTAGAGCATGGGGAGCTCGACGTTCTCAAGAGCGGACGTCCTTGAAAGCAGGTTGAACCCCTGAAAGACAAAGCCGATTTTTGTGTTCCTTATGGCAGCGCGTTCATCTCTGCCGAGATCTCCCGCGCTTGTGCCTTCAAGAAGGTATTCCCCGCTTGTCGGTGTGTCGAGGCAGCCGATGATATTCATGAACGTTGACTTCCCGGAGCCCGAAGGGCCCATGACAGCGACGAATTCGCCTTTTTCAACGCTTGCGGATACTCCGCTTAACGCTTGCAAGTCAATATCGCCGAGCCGGTATATCTTCGTTATTTCCTTTGTCTCAATGAGAGCCATTTCAGAACATCCTCGGACCGGCAGGCCGGACCTCTTTAGGTTTTGAGAGGGAATCTATTATCACCTCCTGCCCAGCTTCTATCCCTCCGGAGACTATCTCGGTATCATTGCCGTCACTGACGCCTGTGGTCACGGATATTCGCTTAAGCTCTTTTCCTTCCATTACCCATATTCCTTTGCCTTTCTGCCGTGTCCTGTCTTTATTTTTATCCGAAGGGCTGAACCTCAGCGCCGCGTTAGGCGCCTTGAGGACATTGTTTTTGATTGACAATATAATGGAGACATTCGCTGTCATGCCGGGCTTAAGCAGAGGCGTATGTCCATTGGCCCCCACCGGGTTGTCCACCCTGATAACCACGTCATAGGTGACGACATTCTGAACGGTCACAGGCGCGTTCCTTATTTGAGACACTTTGCCTTTAAAAACGATATCGGGATACGCGTCGACGCTGAATTCGACGTCCTGTCCTTCCTTTACCCTGCCGATGTCGGCTTCATCCACGTTTGTATTTATCTGCATCTTCGTAAGGTCCCGGGCGATTGTAAAAAGCGTAGGGGTCTGAAAACTCGCGGCAACCGTCTGTCCGACGTCCACGTTCCTTGAAACGACAATCCCGTCAACAGGCGAAAGAATATTCGTATATCTGAGGTTCGCCTCAGCGATCTTCAGGGCCGCTTCTGCCTGGCCGACCTGCGCCCTGGAGACGCTTACCTGCGCCCCTGAAGTTTCATAATTTGTTTCGGACGTATCTGCTTCGCTTCTGGCGATGAGATTCCTTGAGAAAAGCTCCCTGTTTCTGTCCATGGTGCGCTTTGCGTCGACAAGCGTCGCCTCTGCTTTTTCCAGGTTTGCTTTCGCGGAAAGCAGGTTTGCCTTTGCCTGGGCGACCTGCGCCTCGAACGTCTGCGGGTCGATCAGCGCTATCAATTGCCCTTTTTTTACCGGAGAATTAAAATCAACATGAATATCTCTTATAGTGCCGGACACCTGTGTCCCGACGAGTACGGTAGTCACGGCGTTTACCGTGCCTGAGGCGGTAACCGTCTCGATGATCTCGCCCCTGACGACCTTTTCGGTCACATACTTGGGAGTCTCCTCTTTTTTGCTGAATAAAAAGAATGCGGAAGCGCCTAAAAGCGCCGCTATTACAAAACCGGCAAATAATTTTTTCATCTTCTCTCTCCCATCGCCTTTTCAAGGTTCGCCTGGGCTACTTTATGGTCATAAAGAGCCTGTATGTAAGCTGTCTTCGCGTTGCTCAATCCCACCTGCGCGTCGGTAACCTCTATGGGGCTCCCGACGCCTGCGGCGTACCTGCCTGAAGCAAGCTCAAGGTTTTCTTCCGCCTGCTTCACAACGAGCTCTGCCGAGGGGACCCTCTCCTCCGCTTCCCTGAGATTCAGAGACGCCTGCTTTACTTCAAGGAATATACTCTGCCTCAACTGTTCCTCATTCGCCTTCAGGACCTCCAGGTTCGCCCTTGATTCCCCCACCTGATGCCTGGTCAGGTATCCGCTGAACAGAGGGAGGGACAAAGTTATCCCGGCTTCCCATCCGTCATCGAGCGGAAGGTTTTCTCCTGTTTGACGGTAAGACGCGCTGCCGGTCAGAACAGGGTAGTATCCCGTCTTTGCGAGGGTTATTGAATCCTCTGCTGCGCGCTTCCTTAATATTACAGATAAAAGGTCGGGCCTGTTCTTATACGCCCGTTCAATTGCGTTTTCAAACGTTATTGAGTATGCCCGGTAAGAGAGAATATCCTCGATATTATATTCGGGCGCGTCAGGGACCCCCATTGAATTGTTCAGAGTCGTAACCGCGATCCTCAGCGCGTTTTCGGCCCTGATAAGGTTCAGCCTTGCATTGCTCAGATCGACCTCGGCCGTGGTAACGTCAAACTTAGGTTTCACGCCGACCTCATAGAAACCCTTTGCCTGCTCCAGGTGCAATTCAAACTGCCTCACGGTCTCTACCGCGACGTCCCTGTTCCTTTTAGTCTGCAATACTCCGTAGTAAGCCTGTTTGACGTTCAGGATTGTCTGCTCCGATGCATTTTCAAGGTCCGAGTGTGAGGAGTAGAGATTAAACTTCTGTATCCGCACCTGTGCAGGGGTCCTGCCGAAATCAAAAATATTCTGCCTTAATGAAACACTGCCGGAATACTGGCCGCGGGAACCGTTTGAAGCGAGTGAAGACCCTGAAATGTCTGAAGCGGAAGATATCCTGCTGTACCCTGTCGTCAGGTCTATCTGCGGATAAAAATCCGCCGCGGCCTGCCCGACCCTGCTCATGTTCACTTTCACGGTATTTGACGCGGCAATGATATCCGGTTGTTTTATTAACGCTATCTCAACGCACCTTTCAAGGGTAAGTAATTCGCCCTTTCTTATTATATCTTCAGCCTCCGCATTAAGAGGGATAAGCAGTAATAAAACGAGCAGAATGATGATATTCATATTGTATTTTAAAAACCCTTTTTATTTTGCACCTTCTCCATCTTTATAACAAACATCAACAGCGCCGGGATAACGAAAACGGTAAAGACCGTTGAAACGGCGAGCCCGCCGATTATTACGCTTCCGAGCCCCCTGTAAAGCTCCGAACCGGGACCCGGGGCGACCACAAGGGGGAGCATGGCGAAAATGCTTGTGAACGCGGCCATGTAAATCGGCCTCAGCCTGGACCTTGTCGCATCGAGCACCGCTTCCCTGTGCTCCATTCCGTATTCCCGGATGTTGTGGAGCGTCTGATGAACGATAAGAATCGCGTTGTTCACAACAACCCCTATCAGTATCACAAATCCAAGCATTGTAAGGACATCAAGAGGCTGCGTGCCGATAAGGATATTGACAAGCTTGAGGCCGATGAACCCGCCGGCCCCGGCAAGGGGCACGGTCAGCATTATTATAAAAGGATATACAAAATTTTCATACAGCGCAGCCATGAGCAGATAGGTGATAACGGCCGCAAGGATGAGGTTCCACTGAAGCGCCTTTCTCGTTTCCGTAA
This sequence comes from Nitrospiraceae bacterium, assembly GCA_003599505.1. GTDB lineage: Bacteria > Nitrospirota > Thermodesulfovibrionia > UBA6902 > UBA6902 > SURF-23. Next base: position 11,392 of record QZKO01000085.1, read on the forward strand.
GTTTGTCGGCCACGCCGCTCTGCCTGACATTGACGCCCTGAAGCAGTCCCAAACTTTTTACCGCCGGTATGATTTTATTGTCAATAAGCTCCATCGCTTCTTCTATCGGCATTGTGAACGGCGGCGTAACCTGAAGGGTTATGGTCCTGTTCCTTTCAAGGTGTCTTATCTCGGTAATCCCCGAGGTCCTTTCAAGCGCTGAAACCGAAGACACGGGAACTACCTTTCCCCCGGGCGTTGAGATCATCGCGTTATACAGCTCTTCAGGGGTTTTTATGTCTTCTTCCCCGGCCTTAACAATCAGGTCGATTTTCTTCTGCCCTTCCTGTTTGAAATCGCCTATCTTCCTGCCGTCCATAAGCACATCGACCGCGATGCCGAGGTCCTCAGCGCTCAGACCCGAGGCCCTGAGCCTGTCGCGGTCCGGCAAAAGCCTTGCCTCCGGGAAGAGGAGCTCAAGCGAAGGCACCGGCCTTATCTGGGCGTCGCGGATTTCATTGTTTATCATCCCGAACATTGTGCCTGCCACCTTGATAAGCTGGTTTATATCGCTGCCGCTTACGTCGACTTCAATAGTCCTGGCCCTCCCGAGTCTTGTCTGAAATATGCCCGCCTGGCTGCTTACGCCGAACATGCCGGGGATGGAATTGATCTTCTGCATGAAAAGCGGCACGAGCTCGCCGGCCCTCTGTTCATGGTCGCTTATCGCCCCGGAAAGCATGATCTGTTCTGATCCTACATAAAACATGTTCTTTATTCCGGGAAGCCCGTTATGCTCCTTGTTGAAATGAGGCTCAACAGAGCGGAAGAACTGTTTCCCGATGTCCATCTTTTCCTCATACGACAGCCCGGGCGGGGGCACAAGCAGGTTTATGACAAGGTTCCTGTTTCCCTGAGGGAGGTATTCCATCTTGGGCAGAAGGAGCGCGGTAACGACTACTGAAAAGAAAGTGAGAGACAGGACCGTTGTCAGGCGTGTAACCGTGTTCTTCATCGCCAGGTTCACAAACCCCATCATCGCCTCCACAAGCCTGCCGCCGAAGCGGCCGAGAACAGCGAACCTCTCTTTTTTCTTTTCTCCGGACAACCTGAAAAATTTTTCCGACAGCATCGGGATAACAGATATCGATACGAAAAGGCTGATGGCTGTTGCAAAGGTCATTGCAATCGCGATGTCCCTGAATA
>QZKO01000029.1 GCA_003599505.1 Nitrospiraceae bacterium
GCTGATAACGCCGATAGCGATGGAGAAGGAGCTCAGGTTTGCGGTGAGGGAAGGCGGCAGGACTGTAGGGGCAGGGGTTGTGACGGAGGTAGTAGAATAGCTTACGGCTTAAAGCTATCAGCTATCAGCTTAAGACAAAATAAGGAGAGCGGGAACGATGCAGGACATAATACTTCTACAATGTACAAGCTGTAAAAACAAGAATTATTCAACAACAAAAAACAAAAAAAATACAACGGAGAAACTTGCCCTTAAAAAATATTGTAAACATTGCAGAAAGCATGTGGACCATAAAGAGACTAAGGCATAGGCCAGTAGCTCTAACGGCTAGAGCGTCGGACTCCAAATCCGAGGGTTGGGGGTTCGAATCCCTCCTGGCCTGCCATTTACCCGGTGAGGACGGAAAATGTTTGAGAGAATAAAAAATTTTTTCAGAGAAGTAAAGGTTGAATTGAAAAAAGTGGTTTTCCCTTCCAGGGATGAAGTAATAGGCTCAACGAAAGTGGTTGTCGTAATGGTCTTGATAGTAGCAATATTTCTGGGAATTATAGATTTTCTGCTTTCCAGATTAATCGGCATGGCGGTGAGGTAGGAGAACTTATGGCGAAGCAATGGTATGTAGTGCATACGTATTCAGGATTTGAAGACAAGGTAAAAACAAGCATTAAGGAAAGCGCCCAGAGAAGGGGTTTAAGTGAAAAAATCGATCAGATACTGATCCCTACGGAGAAGGTTATCGAGCTGAAGGCCGGGAAGAAGAAGGAAACCATGAAAAAGTTTTATCCGGGCTATATCCTGATTGAAATGGAGCTCGATGATGAAACATGGCATCTCGTCAGCAGCACCCCGCGGGTTACGGGATTTGTCGGGGCCGAGAAACCCACCCCCCTGCATCCTGAAGAGATAGATGTTATCGTCCAGCAGATTGAGAAAGGACCCACAACCCAGGTTAAAACGCAATTTGACAGAGGGGATTCAGTAAGGATTATTGACGGCGCCTTTGCCAACTTTAACGGTTTGGTTGACGAAGTGGACAATATTCATAACAAGCTGAAAGTAATGGTGACGATATTCGGCAGGCAGACGCCTGTTGAATTAAACTTTTTACAGGTGGAAAAAACTTAAAAACAATCCAGGGATTGTTTCTCGTTAATAGTTATTCGTTATATGTTATTTGTACTTTGCGCACCCGAATAACTTATAACGTATAACTTATAACGAATTTCGGAGGTTATAAAATGGCTAAGAAGGAAGTAACAGCAATGGTAAAGCTTCAGGTCTCCGCGGGCAAGGCGAACCCCGCTCCGCCCATAGGGCCTGCCTTAGGTCCTCACGGCATCAATATAATGGATTTTTGCAAGGCCTTTAATGCCCAGACCCAGGCACTTGGAGATACGATCATACCGGTTGTATTGACGGTATATAAGGACCGGTCGTTTTCATTCATTCTGAAAACCCCGCCTGCTTCTGAATTGATCAAGAAAGCAGCCGGCATTATCAAGGGTTCCAACACGCCGAACAAAGATAAGGTAGGAAAGCTCACATCAGACCAGGTGAGAGAGATAGCAAAAACAAAACTCCCTGACCTGAACGCCTTCAACCTTGAGAAGGCCGTTAATACTATCAGGGGTACGGCGAGAAGCATGGGAGTAGAGGTAGAAGAGGAAGGGGGGCTGAAATGAATAAAAAACATACCAGTGCAAATGAAAAGATAGATAAGACAAAGCAGTATGATCTTAAGGAAGCCGTTGATCTCGTCAAACAGCTCGCTCATACGAAGTTTGACGAAACCGTTGATCTGGCTTTTAATCTCGGCGTAGACCCCAAAAAAACCGATCAGATGGTGCGGGGGAGCGTGGTATTGCCTCATGGACTGGGAAAGAAAATCAGGGTGCTCGTATTCGCAAAAGGCGAAAAAGCGATTGAAGCGAAAAATGCCGGAGCTGATTTTGTGGGGGCCGAAGACCTTGTAGAAAAGATTAATGGAGGGTGGCTTGAATTCGACAAGGTCGTGGCCACTCCGGATATAATGGGACTGGTCGGCAAGCTCGGCAAGATTCTCGGCCCCAGGGGGCTCATGCCCAACCCTAAATCAGGCAGCGTTACATTTGATGTAGGCAAGGCCGTGAAAGATATAACAGCCGGGAAGGCGGATTATAAGACTGAAAAGGCCGGAATTGTCCACGTATCTATCGGAAAGGCGTCATTTGACAGTGATAAACTTGTAGATAATGCGAAAGCCGTTATAAGGGCCATTGAAAGGGCGAAGCCTTCATCAAGCAAGGGGAAATATCTGAAAAAAATATCCTTATCATCCACAATGGGTGTAGGGATTCCGATAAATGTTGCCGGGGTGGCGACAGTTTAGCTGACGGCTATCAGCTAATAGCTGTAAGCTTTAAAATAGGTCAGAGACCGCAGGTACGAAGAGTTTAATTGAGGAAAGCGCTTAGCCTGCATAGACCGGTATAAGTGAAAAGTTGAAAGTGAAAAGTTGAAAGTTAAAATTTCTTTTTTAACTCTTAACTCATAACTCTTAACTCTATAAAAGCTGGGGTCTCTGATATAAAAGAAGGGGGTGAATGAGCTGAAAAAGGAAGAGAAAAGTCAGGTAGTTTCAGAGCTCCAGGGCAAGTTTCAGAAGGCAAAGGGAGTTGTTTTTACGGATTACAGGGGGCTGAATGTTGAAGAGATCTCAGGGTTGAGAAACGGCCTGAGATCCGCCGCGCTGGAATATAAGGTTGTAAAGAACACGCTTGCCAAAATAGCCGCTGAGGGCACACCTGTCAGCGCCGCGAAGGACAGTTTTACAGGGCCGGTCGGAATTGCCATTGGTTATGACGACCCTGTTCTTCTTGTAAAAAAAGTCCTCGAATACAACAGGACCAATGAGAAGCTTCAGATCAAAGGCGGCGTAATTGAAGGCGGGTTCTGCTCTGTTGACGTGCTGAAAAAAATCTCAGAGCTTCCGCCGAGAGAAGTACAGTTGTCGATGCTGGCCGGAACGCTGCAGGCGCCTGCGAGTAAATTCGCAAGGCTGTTGAACGCGACGCTTGTGCGTTTTGCGTATGCAGTGGAAGCATTGAAACAGAAGCGGGGCGAGTAAATCGTGGAATGACGAAGAAGGCAAACAATAAAAAAATATAAAGGATAAAAAATACAGAGGAGGTAATAAAAATGTCTGTAACAAAAGATCAGGTTTTTGAATTTATTGATAAAATGACCATCCTGGAGATGTCGGAATTCATTAAAGATTTTGAACAGAGGTATGGAGTCACGGCGGCCGCCCCTGTTGCGGTAGCAGCGGCAGCAGGCGCTCCTGCGGCGGGAGGCGCGGCAGCGGCGGAAGAGAAAACAAGTTTTGACGTTATCCTGTCGGCAGCCGGAGACAAAAAGATCCAGGTTATCAAAGTGGTCAGAGAGCTTACAAGTCTTGGTTTGAAAGAGGCCAAAGAACTTGTTGACGGCGCTCCGAAGCCGGTAAAGACCGGGGTCTCAAAAGAGGAGGCGGAAGCCATTAAGGCAAAGCTTGAAGAACAGGGCGCGACGGTAGAATTGAAATAAATACAAGTAATAAGTGGGAAATAGGAAGTGGGAAGTTAGATGTTAAACTTCTTACTTCTCACTTCTAACTTCTTACTTTGTAAAAGGAGAAACATGGCAGAGGCTTTAAGGATTAGAAAAAACTTCGGGAAAATTCCGGAGATACTTGCGATCCCGAATCTTATTGAAATCCAGAAACGTTCATTTGAGCGGTTCTTGCAGGAGAAAGTCCCGCCTCATAAACGGGAGGACAGCGGCTTGCAGTCGGCTTTTAACAGCGTGTTCCCTATTGCCGATTACAATGAAACGGCATCAATTGAATTTATTGAATATGTCTTCGGGAACCCGAAGTTCGATATCCGGGAATGTCTTGAAAAAGGCATTAATTATGCCGCCCCGCTTAAGATAAAAGTCAAGCTGAACCTGTGGGAAAAAGGGGAGTCGGGACAAAAGCGCCTGAAGGAGTCGAGGGAACAGGAGGTTTACCTCGGGGAGCTTCCGTTAATGACCGACACCGGCACCTTTGTCATCAACGGCGTTGAGAGAGTTGTTGTCAGCCAGCTCCACCGGTCCCCTGGAATATTTTTCAGCCATGATAAAGGTAAATCTCCTTCAGGCAGCAAGGTGCTTTTTTCTGCGCGGATAATCCCCGCAAGAGGGTCCTGGTTCGACTTTGAATTTGATACAAAAGACACCCTCTTTGTGCGTATAGACCGCAGGAAAAAACTCCACGCGACCATTATTCTTAAAGCGCTCGGTTATTCTGAAGAACAAATACTGAAGTTGTATTATCCGATAGAAGAGATAACAATAAAAAAAGGAGTGGCAACACGCACTGTAAGCGATGTGCTTGCCGGATCAAAGGCCTTCAAGAACATAACCGATCCCAAGACCCACGAAATTATCGTGAAGGAAGGCGGCAGGATAACGAGGTCCGCCATTAAAAAGATGGAGGCTGCGGCCATAAAGGAAATCCCCATCCTTAAGGAAGAGCTTGTCGGCAGGGTAACTCTGGCGGACATTATCGACCCTGAGACCGGGGAAATCATGCTGGAGAGCAATGAAGAGATTACCGAACAGATGATTGAAAAGATCATGTCTCTGAAAATCCCTTCGCTCCAGCTCCTTTACATTGACGGCATCCGCTATCTCCCATCCCTCAGGGACACGCTTTTGCTGGACAAGGTAAACACTACGGACGAGGCCCTGGTCGAGATTTATAAAAAACTGAGACCGGGGGAACCGCCTTCGCTTGCGGACGCAAAGGCGCTTTTTGAAGGGTTGTTCTTTGACCCCAAGAGGTATGACCTTTCCGAGGTGGGGAGGCTCAAGCTCAATAAACGTCTCGGGCTCGACATCCCGCTGGAGACAAGGGTTTTGACGGATAAAGATATTATAGAGATCCTCAGGTGTCTTTTCGACCTCAGGGCCGGCAAAGGCGAGGTCGACGACATAGACCATCTGGGGAACAGGAGAGTCAGGGCAGTGGGGGAGCTGCTTGAAAACCAGTTCAGGATCGGGCTTGTGAGGATGGAGCGGGCGATTAAGGAAAAGATGACCCTTACAGAGCTCGATACGGCAATGCCGCATGACCTTATCAACGCAAAACCTGTTATCGCGGTCATTAAGGAGTTTTTCGGCTCAAGCCAGCTCAGCCAGTTTATGGACCAGACAAACCCCCTGTCGGAGATAACTCACAAGAGGAGACTGAGCGCCCTCGGGCCGGGGGGGTTGACAAGGGAGAGGGCCGGTTTTGAAGTAAGGGACGTGCATCCGACTCACTATGGACGTATCTGTCCCGTTGAAACACCTGAAGGCCCCAATATAGGACTGATTACCTCGCTCGCCTCGTATGCCAGAGTTAATGATTACGGCTTTATCGTATCACCTTACAGAAAGGTGGTCAACGGAAAGGTTACGGATGAAATAAAATACCTTGACGCCATCGACGGTGAGAGGCATGTTATCGCGCAGGCGACGTCGCCGATCGACGCAAAAGGCCATCTTATCGGCGAGACGGTATCCGCGAGGGTCGGCGGAGACTTCAAACTTGTTACCATGGCCGAAGTGGAATATATCGACGTTTCCCCAAAACAGATAGTAAGCGTCTCCGCGTCATTGATACCGTTTCTTGAAAATGACGACGCGAACAGGGCACTCATGGGCTCCAATATGCAAAGGCAGGCAGTGCCGCTGCTCCGGACCGACGCCCCGCGCGTTGGCACAGGCGTCGAAGCGGTAGCCGCCAGGGATTCAGGAGTAGTAGTTACCGCGAAGAGGCCGGGGACCGTGGAATTCGTTGACGCTTCAAGGATTATCATCAGGTGCGATGACGGCGGGGCTGACGCATACAATCTGGTCAAGTTTTACAGGTCCAACCAGGCCACCTGCGTAAACCAGAAGCCGATTGTCATGGCCGGACAGAAGGTAAAAAAGAACCAGTCCATTGCGGACGGGCCCGCGACCGACAGAGGAGAACTGGCCCTCGGCAAAAACGTCCTTGTCGCTTTCATGCCGTGGGGAGGTTATAACTTCGAGGACGCGATTATTATCAGCGAACGCCTTGTGAAAGATGATACTTTTACTTCTATACATATCGAGGAATTCCTGATGGAGGCGAGGGAAACCAAACTCGGACCCGAGGAAATCACAAGGGATATTCCGAATATCAGCGAAGAAGCCCTGATGGACCTCGATGAAAGCGGCATTATAAGGACCGGGGCCTGTGTTAAACCCGGGGATATCCTTGTAGGCAAGGTGACACCCAAAAGTGAAACACAGCTTACGCCCGAGGAAAAACTGCTGAGGGCGATCTTTGGTGAAAAGGCTGAAGAGGTAAGGGAAAATTGCCTCTATGTGCCGCCCGGAATCGAAGGGATTGTCCTTGACGTAAAAGTGTTTACGAGAAAGGGCGCTTCAAAGGACAAGCGGACCAGGAGCATTGAAGAAGACAAGATGACCCGGATCCGGCGGAATTTTGAAGACGAAACAAGGATCATTACCGAGAGCGGCCATGAAAAGATGAGGGCCCTGATGCTGAATGAGAAAGTTGAAGAGGACGTAAGGGTTGCCGGCGTTAAGGAGCCTTTGTGCGAAAGCGGGAAGCGCCTTTCTGAAAAAATACTTGAGAAGGTACCGGACAAATCTCTCCGCAAGATCAAGCTTTCCGATCCCCGGAAGAGAGATACGCTGAAGGCCGTTGATGATGAAGTCGAAAGGCTGGTCAGGGAGCTTGAAGCTGAATATGAGAAAAAGATGGACCAGTTTAAAAAAGGGGATGAGCTTCCGCCCGGCGTCCTGAAGATAGTAAAAGTATATATCGCGATGAAAAGGAAGATACAGGTAGGAGACAAGATGGCGGGGAGGCATGGCAACAAGGGGGTTATTTCCATAGTAGTGCCTGAGGAGGACATGCCTTACCTTCCTGACGGAATGCCTGTCGATATTATTCTCAACCCCCTCGGCGTTCCTTCAAGGATGAACGTCGGGCAGGTGCTTGAAACTCATCTGGGGTGGGCCGCAAAGACCCTGGATATATACATTGCCACGCCGGTATTCGAGGGCGCGAGCGAACTCGAAACCAAGAACCTTCTGAAAGAGGCGAATCTGCCGGAAAACGGCCAGGTAATCTTATACGACGGAAAGACCGGGCTGCCTTTTCAAAAGCCCATTACCGTGGGGTCCATGTATATTATGAAACTCCATCATCTCGTTGAGGACAAGATACACGCGAGGTCTATCGGGCCGTATTCTCTCGTAACCCAGCAGCCGCTGGGAGGCAAGGCGCAGTTCGGCGGGCAGAGACTCGGAGAGATGGAGGTCTGGGCGCTCGAGGCCTACGGCGCTTCATACACGCTCCAGGAGTTTCTTACCGTCAAGAGCGATGACGTCGCCGGGAGGGCCAAGGTCTATGAAGCGATTGTAAAAGGCGATGTGAACCTTGAGCCAGGGGTGCCCGAGTCATTCCATGTCCTCATAAAGGAACTGCAGAGTCTGGCCCTTGACGTGGACCTGCTGGAAGAAAAGGCGATATCTGAAAAGGGGAAAGACGGCGGCGGTGAAAAAGCTGAAAAGCGCAAGGCGCTCGCCGGAGGGAAAAAGAAATAGTTGAATAACCACAGAGGCACAGAGACACGGAGAAAGACAAATATGCTTTTACCTCTGTGCCTCAGTGTCTCTGTGGTTTCTAATAATATAAATGTTCGATAAACCTTTAAAGGGGGATTTAAGTGGAAGATATTTATTCAATATTTGAAAAGCCCAAGAATCCGACGGAGTTTGAGGCTATCAAGATACGGCTCGCCTCTCCCGAGAAAATCCGGGCGTGGTCTTACGGCGAAGTCAAAAAACCTGAGACCATCAATTACCGCACCTTCAAACCTGAAAGGGACGGCCTTTTCTGCGCCAAGATTTTCGGTCCGGTAAAAGACTGGGAGTGCATCTGCGGGAAATACAAGAGGATGAAGCACAGGGGAGTGGTTTGCGATAAATGCGGGGTCGAGGTTATTCAGGCCAAGGCCAGGCGTGAAAGGCTCGGGCATATCGAGCTTGCTACGCCGGTTGCGCACATCTGGTTTCTGAAGGGCATACCGTCCCGGATAGGAACACTGCTTGATATGACCATGCGCCATCTTGAGAAGGTACTTTACTTTGAGAGCTATGTTGTAGTGGACCCCGGCGACACGAAACTTAAGGACAAAGACCTGCTCAGCGATGAGGAGTACAGGAGACATATCCAGGAATATGGCGACAAGTTCAAGGCCGGGATCGGCGCGGAAGCGGTAAAAGAACTTCTCAGGAACATAGACCTCGAGAGCCTCGCGAAAGAACTCAGGATGAAGATCCAGGCAACGACATCCCTCGGGATCAAAAGGAAATTTACAAAACGCCTGCGCGTGGTCGAGGCCTTCAGAAAATCCGGGAACAAGCCCGAATGGATGATCATGGACGTCATACCGGTGCTGCCTCCCGACCTCCGTCCTCTGGTGCCCCTTGAGGGCGGCAGATTCGCCACTTCCGACCTCAATGACCTGTACAGGAGGGTGATTAACAGGAACAACAGGCTGAAACGGCTTATGGAGCTGAACGCCCCGAGCGTTATTATCCGTAATGAAAAAAGAATGCTCCAGGAAGCTGTTGACGCCCTCTTTGACAACGGCAGGAGAAGCAGGGTGCTGAAGGCCACGACTAAAAGGCCTCTCAAGTCGTTGAGCGACATGATAAAGGGCAAACAGGGACGCTTCAGACAGAACCTTCTGGGAAAGAGGGTTGATTACTCCGGACGCTCTGTCGTTGTGGTGGGCCCGGAGCTTAAACTGCATCAGTGCGGGCTTCCAAAGATTATGGCGCTTGAGCTGTTTAAGCCGTATATATTCAGCAAGCTTGAGGAAAAAGGCGTTGTTACCACGATAAAGGCCGCGAAAAAATTAGTGGAAAGGGGCGAGGATATAATCTGGGACTGCCTTGAAGAGGTCATAGCCGAGCATCCCGTGCTGTTGAACAGGGCGCCGACCCTGCACCGTCTCGGCATGCAGGCCTTTGACCCCGTGCTTGTGGAGGGAAAGGCGATAAAACTTCACCCCCTTGTCTGCACCGCGTTCAATGCCGACTTTGACGGCGACCAGATGGCTGTGCATGTCCCTCTTTCCATAGAAGCGCAGATCGAGGCCAGGGTCCTTATGATGGCAATCAATAATATTTTGAGCCCTGCAAACGGCAAGCCCATCGCGACGCCGACACAGGACATGGTCCTCGGCGTCTACTATCTGACAAAGGGAAAAAAGGGAGCGAAGGGAGAAGGCAGAAAGTTCTCCAGTCCTGATGAAGTAAGGATTGTATACGATGCCGGCATCGCGAGGAGCGGCAGAAGGAACGTGAAACACGGAGACGATGCCGAGATCATCGATATACATGCAAAAATACAGGTGAGAATGAACGGCTCTTTTGTCGATACCACGGCGGGACGCATTATCCTGAGTGAAATATTACCTGAAGGGGTGCCGTTCTCAATGATCAATAAGGAGATTACCAAAAAGGAAGCGGCCAGGCTTGTTGAATATTGCTACAAAAAACTCGGGAAGAAAGCCACGGTCATTTTCCTTGACAATATTGAAAAACTCGGGTTCCGCTACGCTACTATTTCAGGAAGTTCGATCTGCATAAACGATATGCACATTCCGAGCAGGAAGCCTGAATTTATTAAAAATGCGGAGCAGGAAGTGCTTGACGTCCAGAGACAATATGCCGACGGACTTATCACCAACGGCGAGAGGTACAACAAGGTTATAGACATATGGGCGGAAGTCACCGAGAATATAGCCGACGAAATGATGAGGGAGCTGGGCGTTGAAAGCGGCGAAGACATCGGAAAGCTGTCGGACGAAGACCTCAGGGAGAGGAGGTCCTTTAACAATATATTCATGATGGCTGATTCAGGCGCAAGAGGGTCTGCGGCCCAGTTGAGACAGCTTGCCGGCATGAGAGGCCTGATGGCAAAGCCGTCAGGAGAAATTATAGAGACCCCTATTACCGCGAACTTCAGAGAGGGGCTGACGCCTCTTCAATACTTTATCTCCACGCACGGCGCGAGAAAGGGTCTGGCGGACACGGCCTTGAAGACCGCGAATTCAGGGTATCTTACCAGAAGGCTTGTCGACGTCACACAGGATGTAATAATACGTGAGGATGACTGCGGCACAAATGAAGGCATCTACTTAACGAGCCTGATTGAAGGCGGTGAAATAATAGAGCCGCTTGAGGAGAGGCTGTATGGAAGGACCGCGGCAGAGGATATCAAGGACCAGCATACAAAAGAAAAAATTGTATCCCATGGGCAGGAGATTGACGACGACCTGTCCCAGAAGATTACAGGAGCAGGCATTGACAGGGTAAAAATACGGTCGGTGCTTACCTGTGAATCACGGCACGGCGTATGCAAAAAGTGTTACGGAAGAGACCTCGGAAGGGGTGGAGTTGTGGAGACCGGCGAGGCGGTCGGGATCATCGCGGCCCAGTCCATCGGGGAGCCGGGAACACAGCTTACGATGAGGACCTTCCACATCGGCGGTACGGCGACAAGACTTGTGGAACAGACCGTTCTCGAAGCAAAGAACAGCGGCACAGCCAAGTTTATCGATCTTGCCACGGTCAAAAACAGGGAAGGCGTCCTTGTGGTTATGAACAGAAACGGCAGCATCGCGATTGTCGACGCCAAGGGGAGGGAAAGAGAAAAGTACTCTGTCGTATACGGCGCGAGACTCAAGGTAAAGAACGGCGAAAAAGTGGAAGGCGGACAACTGCTTGTCGAATGGGACCCGTATTCAATCCCGATCATCACGGAAGTCGGCGGCAGGATCGCCCTTGGCGATATAGCAGAGGGAGTGTCGGTCAAGGAAGAGGTTGACGAGGTCACGGGACTTCACCACAAGGTGATTATAGAATACCCCGCACATATGAGACCGAGAATTTCAATAAAGGACGAGCACGGGAAAGCCACATTGAAGATCCCCGGCACCAATAACATTGCCCGTTACCTGCTGCCGTCAGGCGCCCATGTCCTTGTCGACAAAGGGACTATTGTCCATCCCGGCGACGTCATAGCCAAGATACCGAGGGAAACCACGAAGACGAAGGACATCACCGGAGGTCTCCCAAGGGTCGCGGAGCTGTTCGAGGCCAGAAAGCCGAAGGAGCAGGCGATAGTGAGCGAGATTGACGGCGTCGTAGAGTTCAGGGGTTTCCATAAAGGTATGAGAATAGTTGTTGTAAAAGGCGGGACGGACACGAGAGAGTATTTCATTCCCAAAGGCAAACACCTTAGCGTGCATGAAGGCGACTGGGTAAAGGCGGGCGAGCCTTTGATGGACGGCTCGATCAATCCGCACAACATACTTGAAATACTCGGCCCCAATGAGCTCCAGAGATACCTCGTTGATGAAGTGCAGAAGGTCTACAGGCTGCAGGGAGTTTCCATCAACGACAAGCATATTGAAGTCGTCGTCAGGCAGATGATGAAGAAGGTGAAGATCGAGGACGCCGGAGATACGGACTTCCTCGCGGGCGAGCAGGTCGACAAGCTTATATTTGAGGAGGAAAACAGGAGGGTGCTGAAAGAGAAAGGCAAACCCGCGCTGGCAAAACCTCTCCTGCTTGGCATTACCAAGGCGTCACTGTCCACGGACAGCTTTATCTCGGCCGCGTCGTTCCAGGAGACCACAAGGGTGCTTACCGAGGCCGCCATCAATGGAATGGTCGACGAGCTGAGAGGGCTCAAGGAGAATATCATCATGGGCCGGCTCGTCCCCGCAGGCACCGGCACGGACATGTATCAGGAGACGTTTGTGCAATCAGAAGTGGAGTAGGAAAGACACAGGGTTCAAGGGTTCGGGGGTACAAGGGTTCAAGTGAAAGAAATATTTTTTCCCTCGGCCCCTTGAACCCTCGAACCCTTTTTTTATGAAATTCATCGCTGATGCAATGCTGGGCCGTCTTGCCCGATGGCTCAGACTCTTAGGTTATGACACCCTCTATTATCCCGCCATAGAAGACAGAATCCTTTTACACATAGCAGAAAAAGAAGACAGGGTCCTCCTTACGAGAGATACCAGGCTGGTCAAGGTCAGAGGGATAACAGAATTTCTGTTGCTGGAAGAAAACGATACGTTTGAGCAGTTAAAAAAAGTAATCAAAGCGTTTAACCTGTTAGGGACACATCCCATATTTTCTGATACAGAAAATATGGGATGTGTCCCTCGCCTCTCTCGCCTCTACAGCCGATGCTCCCTCTGCAATACCCTTCTCGAAGATGTCCCAAAAGAGCAGGCCAGGGAGCATGTGCCGGAATATGTGTATCAGACTTCCGGCAGTTTCAAAAAATGTCCTCACTGCAATAAGTTTTACTGGAAGGGCACGCATCCGGAGAAATTGAGGATGTCCTAACAACCAGTTTATGATACCAAGGATTTAGGGAAATAGGGTGACACTCCAAGTTTAGGTAAACGAAAGGAGTGTCATGATGGAAGAAGTAAA
>QZKO01000074.1 GCA_003599505.1 Nitrospiraceae bacterium
TCGCACCAGGTTGATATTGGCAATATTTTCAATCTGCAGCAGTACAATCGGCAAATCGCCTGAGATGGCGTAGCCCCAGAGACCGGATTGTCCACGATGATTTTTGATGAGGACGCCTGGGTCGGCCCGCAGGGAGGAATTGGCATATATTATCGATCCGGCAAGACGCCCGTATAGTTGCGCGTCGGCCTCTGAGGCATTGAACTGCCGCAGAAGCACCTGGCTGTGTGTCCATGATAGATCAAAAACGCGGTCCGCGAGACGCCGGTCCTGGTATTTCTGCACAAGGTTTAATGCCGCATCACGGGTTTCGCCGATGCCGGTGACAATATCTATCGTTACCGATTCTTCCGGATCCATCGTTATCCGATACCGGATGGCGACAATCGGATCGAGTACCGAGCCCTCGATGCCCGAGAGTGCCCCCGTAAAAAACCCACCTGCGCCGGTCATCGCCTGTGGATCGGCGACTGTGTTTCCACGGCCGATGAACTGCATGCGGTCCGTCTCATAGGAGACTTCTCCTGTCTCCGCCCCATGCACAGCCATCAGGTGAAACATCCAGGGAGACTGCTCGTCCCGGGAGCGGGGCCGGCGGGTGCAGAGGACCGCTCGCTGCCGGCGGATGATCTCGGTTTGAATAAAAAGATTGCTGAACGCCGGATGCAGCGCGTCAGCGGCAGGCGGAGCAAGGACCACTTCCGCATAACTCGTAACATCAATCTCTCTGCGTGTCCGGGCCCGGTTGGTGATGCGGACCCGGCGAAGTTCAATGTCATCCTCGGGTGAAACAGCGATCTCGGTATGTGCGTCGAAGTCGTGGTCCCGACAGCGAAACTCTGCTTTCGACTCCGAGAAAATCGCTTCATAATTGTCCGATTTATTATCCGGTCGTTTGAGCGCCGGTTGAAATGCAGTGGACCAGAACTCTCCGCTCGCCACGTCGCGGAGGTAACAGAACGTGCCCCAGTTATCGCGGGTGTTGTCTTCGCGCCAGCGTGTCACTGCGAGGTCCTTCCAGCGGCTGTAACCGCCCCCCGCATTCGTGATCATCACGTGGTATCTGCCGTTGGAGAGCAACTGCACTTCGGGCGCCGGCGTATCCGGGCTGCTGAAAACGCGCACCGGCGTCTCCAGACCACTGGAAGCCTCCTGTATGTCGGAGAGCTCGGAGATGTGCGAATAAAACGCCGTGGCCTTCGGCACACGCTCCTGTAGCAGCAGCATGGTCGCCTGGAACACCGGGTCTGACTCGAACCGCTTTTGCATCGGACGGTCCAGGAGTAAACAGGCCAGAGAGAGGAGGCTCATACCCTGGTGATGCGCCATGAAGGACCTGACCACGGCGCTCGATTGCCCGCGTTGTTGACGTGAAGGGGTGTAATCGATCGCTTCATAGAAACCGTACTTCCCTTCGAAACCTTCCGCGGCGAGTCGCTGCAGGTTCAGGCATGCCTTCTCGGGCGCAACCATCAGCGCGAGCGCCGAGGCATAGGGTGCAATGACCAGGTCCTCTGCGAGTCCGCGCTTGAGCCCCAGGCCGGGCACACCAAACGCACGGTACTGGTAGTTGAGATGAACGTCGATCATGTTATATCCGGATTCCGACATGCCCCAGGGCACGCCGCGCTGTCTCCCATACTCGATCTGCTTCTTCACCGCCGCTTTATAGGTCTGGTCAAGCAGCGTGTGTTCGTATGTCGGCATCACCAGAAGCGGCATGAGGTACTCGAACATCGAACCGCTCCACGAAAGGAGAACAGGCTCTCCACCAGCGGTGGTAAGCAGTCGCCCTAAGGCAAACCAGCTTTCCTGCGGCAGTTGCCCTTGAGCAATCGCCACAAAACTGCACAATCTCGCTTCCGAAGCCAGCATATCGTAGTAACTCGAGTCTCTCCTGCGCTCACCAACGTTGTAACCTATAGTCAGCAGATGACATGTTTCATCAAACAGGAAATCATATTCCATAAAAGAGAGTTCCCCGCATTGCGCTGCAAGCCGTTCAATGGTCGCGATTCTATCAACAGCGCGCTGGTTCCCAAGTCTTGCAAGTTCGCGCAGCGTCGGGATTTCATCGATGCCGTGAACCGCCGGCGGGTCAAGAAGGGTCAGCTCATCGAGGGCATCCCGGCATTGCCGGGCAAAGGCACGCGCCCACCACCCGGCGGGGTTCTCATGGTCGGCGTTAATGCCGGCGGCCACTTCTGCAGCGGCTTGTGCCAGATGATCAAGGCACAGCCGGGCCGCCGTAAGCGTAGCCGGCGGGAAATTATATGCGGATTCCATATCTTTCTGAAGTTTAGCGAGCCGGGCCGGAACAGCTTCTCCTGTAACGTCTACGAGAATTCTTAGCGTGTCGTTAAGGCCGTAAAACAATCTCTCTCCCAGGATTTTTTGATCGGGAAGTGCGAGCAGACCCGGCCGCAATGTCATAAGGTGAGCGGCGAGGTTCCCGCTGTCTACTGTTGAAATGTAGAGGGGCGAAAGAGGTTTCAGAGATTTCGTATCGTACCAGTTGTAGAAGTGGCCCCGGTGACGCTCCAAAGCTGCCATTGAGTGGAATGCATTCGTTGTGCGCTTAATGAGCTGTCCCGTTGAAATATAGCCGAAGTCGTGCGCTGATAAATTCGCTAACAGCGCAAGGCCCATGTTGGTCGGCGATGTGCGATGTGCGACAACGGCAACCGGATGCTCCTGATAGTTGTCCGGCGGCAGCCAATTATCTTCCGGGTCGACGAATGTCTCGAAAAAGACCCACGTTTTTCGGGAAAGCTTCCGGAGAAAGATAGTCTGTTCGTCCGTCAGCCTTGCTTCGCGCCGAGCGAGCGGCCGGCTGATCCACCACGCTATAACAGGGGAGGTAAACCAGAGACATAATATAGGCCCGGCCGCAGCTAAAGCGGCGGGATTCGAAAGCGTCAAATAGATCCCTGCTGCAAAGGCAACAAGGGGAGCGGTCCGCATCTTTCTGCAGAATGAAGCGAGGTCCCCTGCGTTGCCGGTATTGCGGTCCTGGCCGCTGTGAGGATCCCACTCCAAAAGCCGTTTATGCGTAACCAGCATTCTCCCTGTCGAACGCACAATCGCATCCAGGGTGAAGAACGCTTCATAGGGGAGACAGGCGAGAGTAAATGCCGCCTGCGCGAAGTGCATGCGCGTAGAGCGCGCTGCGGCAATGAGGTGCTGACTCAAAAGCACGTCCTCCGGCTTCTGAAGCAGGTCCATTATGGAAATAATCAAAGAAGGTACCAGTATGATCCCGATTGCCGACAAGGTCCAGAACCATGCAGACGGCAAGACAGTCCAGCCCAGCAGCAACAGGAGTGTTAATGCCGAAGGCACGATACTGCGCCGGAGGTTATCTAATATTTTCCATCGGGACAGCAGCGAGAGAGGGTTCTTTTGAAAGCGGGCCTTAAGGCCCGGAACACCCGGCAGCAGCCATCGAATAATCTGCCAATCCCCGCGGATCCAGCGGTGCCTGCGGTTTACGTCTTCGCTGTAACTGGATGGATATTCTTCATATAACTGTACATCGCTCAACAGCCCTGCCCGTGCATAGCACCCTTCGATAAGATCGTGGCTGAGCATAAGGTCCTCAGGGAGACGACCGTTCAGCGCCTGCTCGAATGCGGCGACGTCATAGATACCCTTGCCTATAAATGAGCCTTCCCGGAAGAGGTCCTGGTAAATATCGGAGACAACGCGCGTATACGGATCAATGCCCGGCTCACTTCCGCACATTCTTGCATACCGTGACAGGTTCGTGCCGGGCAGACTCACTGCCACGCGCGGCTGAAGGATGCTGTAACCGGCAACAACCCGCTGCCTGTCTTTGTCGTATTGCGGACGATTCAACGGGTGCGCCATTGCCCCCACAAACTGCCACGCTGCATCGCGCGGCAGTTGCGTATCAGTGTCAAGGGTGATCAGATACTTCACATCAGATAAGATTGCAGTTTCACCTACTATAAGCGAAAAGCGCTCTTTTGAAATTCCCTGTGCGCTGGCATGCAAAAAGGAATTCAACTCCGCAATCTTTCCGCGCTTGCGTTCGTAACCCATCCAGACCCGCTCCCGGGGGTTCCACCGGCGCGGACGATGGAAGAGGAAGAACGTGTCGCCTTTTTCATTCCTGTACTTTTCATTCAGCTCTTCGGTCCTCTTCCGGGCGAGCTGCAGCAGCGGTCCGTCCTCCGGCAGGGTTTCTTCGTCCGCGTCCCGAAAATCAGTTAACAGGGCGAAGTGCAGGTTTTCGTCCCGGTTTGCCAGGAACCTGACTTCAAGCGACCCGATCAGGTCCTCGATGTTCTGGGCGCTTGTGAGCAGGGTGGGGACTACGGCCAGTGTACGCAACTCCGGAGGGATACCTTTAGAGAAGTCCATTCGCGGCAGCGGATGCGGTGTCACTATCAACGTAGTAATCCAGTTCACCAGCGCCACTGCCAACTGACTTGTGCACAGCAGAGAGAGGCCGCCGATCAGTATGAGCAGCCAATCTTGAACTACCCCATCGGCATACGCCATTGCCAATAGGCTCCCGCTGAAAATCAACGTAATCAGCGTGATCGAGCCAAGATATAGGAACAAAGGAAACCTTGAGACAAATTTTCGAAAGGACTCAAAGACGGATAAGCGCACTTCTGCCAGCTTTTCAAGCTGTGACAGTCCCTTGTCTATCAGGTAAAAGCCGACATGTGGTAAGCGATTGTCGAAGCCTTGATTGTTGTCTTTAGAGACTGCGTTTTCACGCGCAAGCCGGATTGCTTCGGTTGCCACCTCGCTCTCGGACAACCGGCTGTTTTTCGCAATCTTCTCAACAATGTGGCGGTAACGGTCACGTGTAAAAAAATCCATCCTGCCGTAAACCCCGCAGGGGTCCTCATGCAGTATCTGATCAACAGCGCTCATCGTCTCGACGAACTCGCGCCAGTCCATCGCACCCAGGAAACGGAGGCTGCCGATGCTGTTGCTCATCGAGACCTGGTCGGCGGCCTGCTGCTGGTTTTCCGACTGTACCAACTGCTCAATCGTCTGACCGTATTCGGAGAGCCGCTGCTCAATCCAGGTCAGCGGAAGCGCAAGGGCAGGGCCCTGTCCCTTCAGCCGGCGTACAAGTTCCGCAACAAACGAACTTACCATCGGCGGGCCCGACCGCGCCATATCCGCGATCACCAAAATCAGGTTCTTCGGGTCTTTCTCAGCGGTCTCCGTCATCAGGTCCGCCCAATAATCAGCCTGGTTCCGGTCGATCCTGTCAGTGGCGATCCGGGCTGCAACGCGCCGGAGATTCTCGATCAGCGCCAAACGCAACATGATGGGGATGGCCCATAATTCACCAAGATTCAGGGCGGTGACTGTCTGGTAGGCTGCCACGAAACTGCTGAGGCTCTCCGGATCTACCCGCCCATCGCCGTGCGATATCGTCTCCAGGGCTATGTCATACACGCGTGGAAGGCCGGCTGAGGGGCCATTCAGCAGCCGGGGCAGTTCCCGGCTGTAACCCTTTGGCAAATGCCTCCTTGCCGTGCGGACCTGTTCTTCGATCAGATAGAAGTTGTCAAGCAGCCATTCCCCTGCCGGAGTAATCCTGCGGTCCGCCTTGACCGCCTCTGCAATCAGGTGGCGGACATTAAGCAGGACCCCTTCATTTTCAGCCAGCCGTCTCAGGAGCTGCTCCGGGGCATGGTCCGGGCCTAACTTATGTGAGCCCGCGAGGACCTTGCCATGCTGCTCCATCTGGCTGGCGCTGAATAACTCCGCCCTCAATGGCGGCTCGTTATCAGCGCACTTTTGTGTCCGGCTGTTTCCGGGGAACCCGGCCCGCAAATGGGACAGATTCCCGAGAATGGTCCTGCTGCTTATCTTCAAGTTTGAGGTCTCCTTCCGAGAAGTAGGGGCGTATTGCAATACGCCCCTACTGATTAAACAGAATAGCGATCAGGGTGGTGGTGTTAGGCTATCCCTCTCCGGTAGCCGGTGTTAATGCTGTAGTATACATCATTATAGAGATTGCTATCTTGAAGGCCTCGGTCAACACATGTCAGGAGCATATTAACTCATCCTTCGACAAGCTCTGTGTCCCATTTAAGTACACCCGTACACCTTGATGGATAATAAAAGCAAGATTATTGTAAAATGTGCCGTACTTAAGGCCAGGTCTCTATATTTTTTAAAGTGGAGGTGTCATGCGTGTAACATTTATGGTGTGCATAATTCTTTTGGGCCTGTTTCTCCCGTTGACAGTTTCAGCAGTCGATTTGCGAGGCGATTCAAGGACCTTTTTAGGGGCAAGGGAGGGCGCAGATGATGACGAATTTATTCCGCTGCATGAATATTTAGACTTTTATGCTGATGATTTTGCCGAAGGCGATCTCACTTTTCATTTCGGCGGCTGGCTCAGGCAGGACCTGGCCGACAAAAGCTTTGATAATAAAAAATTCAACAGCGACCTTCAGTATGCCTACCTGAGTGTAAGAGAGAGCCGGGGCAACTTGCTTTTGAACCTGGGCCGGGTACTCGTTTTTGAGGGTGTCGCATCGGAGCAGGTTGACGGCCTCTATGGTCGCATGGATTTAGACAGTGGCCTTGACGTTTCGTTATATGGGGGTATTCCGGTGGAGGCCGATTTTGACAGCCGGGGCGGTGATGTTATCTTCGGGGGCAGGGTGTCACGCGGGGTCCCGAACCTGTACAGGCTGGGAATATCTTATTTGAAGGAAAAAAACGACAGTTCCAATTTCAGAGAGGAAACAGGCATTGACCTCTGGTTTCTTCCTTTCAGTAAAGTGGAGATATCCGGAAGGTCCGGGTATAACTTTAAAGATTCCGGATGGGCAGAACATGCCTATTACCTGACGCTGGGGCCTTTTAACAATCTCAGACTCAGTTCAGAGGTGTCGTGGATAAAGTATGAGAATTATTTCACCTCCGTCACAACGGGCGCCTTCCTGCTGCAGTCCGGTATTATTGATCCCGGAGAGACAGCGCTTATACTCGGCGGCCAGGCCGAATACCCTGTCCTTGATAACATTGCTCTCTCGGCAGATTACAGGAATTACAATTACGACATCGCGGGCAACGCGGACTATTACGGCGGCAGGCTGTCCTATTCCGGGCCGGATTCAAGGGGCGCGGGACTGGCCTTGCACCGCATGGCCGGCGAGACCGATGCACTCAGATATTATGAGTCCAGGGCCTACGCCTTCATGAAATTCGGGGCCGCGGATGTAACTCTGGATGTCTTGAACGTTACCTACGACAGAGAGATCAACGGGGTAAAGAACGCATATTCAGTTTCCCTTGCGCCGGGTTATAATCTGGGTCAAAACAGCAGGGCCTCGGCTGATATTGAATACTCTCACAACCCTGATTTCGACAGCAATACAAAGGTCTTCGTGAAGTTCATTCACAAGTTCGATTTTAAGGGAGGGTCAAAGTCATGATATATAACCCGCTGAAAACTGTGGTTTGTGTAACGCTTTTCATAATCTTTATGATGCCTTTTGTATACCTTGTGAACGGGAGCATGGCCGGGCCGCACCCTGTTGAGGTTTCTCCGCATCCTGTCTGCTCTGATTGCCATACGGATGAGAGGGCGGCGTTAAGCCATACCTCCGATTTCTTCACCCGTCATAAATTTCATGCTTATCAGAATAAACAATGGTGTCTGGTCTGTCACAAGGAGTCCTTCTGCTCCGATTGCCATGCGAATAAAGAAGAGCTGAAGCCGAGCGATAAATACAAGGACTCGCCCGAAAGATATCTGCCTCACAGGGGAGATTACCTGAACCAGCACAAGATCGACGGCAGGATCAACCCGGCCCCCTGCATGAAATGTCACGGCCGTAAAAACAACAGGAGGTGCAAGGCATGTCACGGCTAAAGGACCTCATAAAAACCGTTCTCATTGCAGCATGCCTGATATCGGCTGCAGGATGCGGCAGTAAAAACGGCGCGTCCCTTGTCGACCCGGAGACAGGCGAGCACTCTGAAAACTGGATCGCCGGCCACAACACCTCGCATGACGGGTCAAATACGTGCGAGTCCTGCCACGGCGAGGACTTGTCCGGCGGCATCGCCCCGTCGTGCACCACAACTTGCCATATGGAAAATGCGGACTCGGTGCATCCGGCCTCATGGACAGGCACTGCTATTCTCCGCGAGCACGGCGGTTATGTTAACGCCAACGGGACTGATAAATGCGCAAATCAGTATTGCCATGGAGCATCTCTTGCCGGCGTCGCGGGAAGCGGACCTTCCTGCACTTTGTGCCATGCCTTGCCGTTCACCGGTATCAATTGCACCGGCTGTCACGGCTATCCGCCTTCTGGCGCTCAGCATCCGGATACAGCAGGAAAGCACGCTGAACACACGGCGCTTGCTAACGTTGATTGTGATACATGTCACGCCGGAGCAGGCAACGGCACGACAAACCATTACAACGGCGCCGTTGAGGTCGCATTAAACGCAGCATTCAATTCAAAAAGCGGCGAGGCGTCGTTTGATGCGGGCTCCAGGACGTGCTCTAACATAAGCTGTCACGGCGGACCGAGGACACAGACGCAAGATCAAGGGAATAGAAGTGCGCCTGTATCCACTTCAGCGCAGACTCCGGATTGGCTGAATAGCGTAATTGATGTAGATTCGCAATGTACCTTATGCCACGTGTACGGCACAGATGCCGCGGACCCGGAATACAACAGCTATTATTCCGGCCAGCACAGATTTCATGTCTATGTACAAGATATTTCATGCACAAATTGCCACGATACGGGTAACCTTGCAAACCATTTTACAAATCTCGATACACCCGAATTATCAAACCCTATAGCCACGATCAGGACAGATGTATTTTACTTGTCCGGGGACTGCACGAACCTCTGCCATGGCCTCAAGACCTGGTAGATTATTTCAGCTATAAAAAAGGCGCCCCGATTTGTCGGGGCGCCTTTTGTTCCTCCAACAACCTTTGATAAGTTTTACGCAAAAAATATAAAATATATCTTTCAAACAATTCAGGAGGCGAATATGTATGGAGAGTGTCCTTAAAAAAGTCGAAGAGCTGGCCCTGCTTCATGACAGGATAGACCCTGAGATCGTCAGGGAAAAGAACATAAAACTGGGACTGAGAAACAAAGACGGTTCAGGCGTGTTCGTGGGCATTACAAGCAAGGGGCAGGTTATAGGTTATGAAAAAATCATAAGCGGCGACGGCGTGGAAAAATTACATCCCATCGCCGGCAAGCTTTATTATTGCGGTTATGATGTGGAAGACCTGGTAAGCGGGAAAGAGAGGGAGAAGAGGTTCGGATTTGAAGAAACGGTTTACCTTCTTCTGACGGGCGAGCTGCCTTCAAAGGGAGACCTGAAGAGTTTCTCGGCAGAGCTCGGCAGGAGGCGCGCTCTTCCTGAAGAAGCCAAAGAAATAATACTGAACAGGCCGAAGCACGACGACCAGATGTGCTCGCTTCATACCATTGTGTCCGCGATGCATTTATTCGACAAAACACCGAACTCGACGGATATAAGGGATGTGACAAGGCAGTGCATCGACCTGATAGCGAAGTTCCCGACAATTATCGCTTACAACTACCAGGCGAAAATGATGGAGAAGAGAGACCGTAAAAAACTGATAGAACCGGACCCGGACCTCGGGGCGGCTGAAAACTTCCTTTATATGCTGTCCGGAAAAGTCCCTGACAGGTTCACCGCGGAGCTGTTCGACACCATGCTCATATTCCACGCCGAGCACGGAGGCGGCAACAACTCGACATTTACGACAAGATGCGTCTCTTCATCCGGGGCCAACACGTATATGGCGATTTGCGCCGGAATCGCGTCTCTCTCAGGCCATCTCCACGGAGGCGCCAATGAGGCCGTTGTCAGGATGATAAACGATATCAAGAGGAACCTCAGAGACTGGGAAAACGATGAAGAGGTGAAATGTTACCTTGAGAGGATAATTGATAAAAAGGCCGGCGATAAGTCGGGGAAGATTTACGGGCTGGGGCACGCGGTCTACACATTGTCGGACCCGAGGGCCGTGTTTCTTGAAGAGAGAGGGGAGGAGCTGGCAAAGATGTATGGAAGAGAAAAAGAATTCCTGCTTTACAGAAAGATAGCGGAGACGGCTCCGGGGCTTGTTAATGACAGGAAAGGCAAAGTCGTATGCATTAATGTCGACTTCTATTCGGGCTTTGTCTATGATTGCATCGGCATACCAAAAGAACTTTTCACGCCGATATTCGCCATGGCAAGGGTTTCAGGCTGGGCCGCTCACAGGATCGAGGAGATAATACAGGGCAGGATCATCAGGCCTTCCTACGTTTCGTCGCTGAAGGGCATGAGGAGTTATGTCCCTCTGTCCGGACGGCGAGGTTAAGTGTAAATAAAAACGACACCAATTATGTATATCTTTACACTTTCTGGTATTGTCATGATTTGATAGAAGAGGGCATCTAATTTTTTTATATTTGTTTACATGAAGTTACAATTCACGATAGGAAAACGTCAATTTGGTAAGTTTCTTGCATAATCCAACCGAATTTAATCAGATATAGTCCATAAATTCAGTGCAATTACCAAAACAACCAGTTAAAAATTAAAAAATATTCAAGGAGGTATCTAATGATACGCGCCGTTGTTGGCTATGGAAAATCAGCCGCCGTTATTACCTCGATAGTGCTGTTAATTGCAGGGAACTTATATGCCGGGCCTCAAATATTCTGTACAACCGATGACGGGTTAAGCCTTGCCGCTATTGACGCGGCTTCAGCCGCCTCATCGGTAATCGGCCCTTTTGAAAACGTTGCCATGGGTCTTGCAATCGATAATTCAGACGGGACGTATTATACGATTGTGGATTCCGGTATCAACGGAACCTCCTGGAATACCCAGCAGTTGGCCGTCGTTGATCCTGTAACGGGACTGACTGCCAGAATCGGAGAGGTTTTATGGAACTGGATTCCGGTCAATGCGGCAGTTCCTGCTATTGAGGTCGGTAATGACGGTTATATTTACGCAGGCGGCACTGACGGGACTTTTTACCGTATAAACAAAACCACCGGAGAGCCTGTGTTAATCAGTAACCAAAGCGTCAACCTGGTTATGGACTATGCCTTTGACAGCCAGGGCACTCTTTGGGCCATAGCAGGCACAAGAAATGACCTTTATACGATTGACCTCTCAACAGGCATTGCTACTTATATAAACAGAATATCGGGAATCACAGTTATCGGGTCCGGCATAATGGGAATTATGTTTGATAAAAATGATGTAATGTATGCTACCAATATGGCTGCCTACCCTGATGCCCATCTGTACACAATTGACATCAACAGCGGCATTGCATCTGATATGGGCGCTTTAAATCTGGACTGGCCCCACGGCGGCGATATTTATTTGCCGCGTGAATGCATTCAGCCTCCGTCAGGGCTCATTTCCTGGTGGCCCGGCGAGGACAACGCCGATGATATCAGCGGGACCAATAACGGCGCTTTGCTGAACGGCACGACATTTTCTAACGGGAAAGTCCGCAAGGCATTCAGCTTTGACGGGACCGATGATTATGTTGAAATAACGGGTGGAGCTTTTGATTTCGGAAGCGCGCCTTTTTCGATCGACTTCTGGATGTATTCAAACACAAACGGCTCCAATACATATCTGCTCGGCAAATCACTCCCGGACGCCGGGGAAGGGTTTGACATAAGGCTGGACGGCAATACGATACAGGTGTCAGGCGTTAACGGATGGGATTTCAATATTGTCAGTGACGCTTCAATAACTCCAAACAACTGGCATCACATAGCTGTGTCGTCGACAGACACGACAACCGACCTTTATATTGACGGTGTATTGAAAGGCTCAAGCGCAAGGCAATATATAAATACGACCGCAAACCCTTTCAGAATCGGTTTTACGACCAACTTCGGCGGAACGGCGTTTAACGGTCTCATCGATGAGGTCGATATCTTCAACCGCGCCCTTGCCTCATCTGAAATAGCTGATATTTATGCCTCCGGAAAGACGGGGAAATGCATACCCGGCTGTACGGACAATGACGGGGACACTTATGCAACTGAGGGCGGGATGTGCGGTCCTGTTGACTGCAACGACAACAACCCTGTGGTCAATCCTGGAGCGGAAGACAACAACTGTAACAATATTGATGAAAACTGCTCGGGCGCAGCCGATGAGGGCTATTTGCCGGTTTCCACTTCCTGCGGCGTGGGCAGTTGCGCTTCCACAGGACAGAATGAATGCCGCGACGGACAGATCGTCGACACCTGTATCGAGGGAGAGCCTCAAACAGAGGGGCCGTCAGAAAGCCCGACCTGCAATGATTCAAAAGACAATGACTGCGACGGGACAACTGATTCATTAGACACCGGTTGTCAGGCGCCAAACGCCGACCTGACATTGCCGTATATTTCAATTCCTGCCGGCGCGGCTGCCGGTTCATCCTTTGACGTTACCGATGTGACAAGGAATATCGGGACAGGCACGG
>QZKO01000081.1 GCA_003599505.1 Nitrospiraceae bacterium
CCAAAGGGTCCCCCGGAGTCATGCCCCGGGGTATTGCTTATAATAATAATCTCAACGTCTTTTCCGCAAGTGGAAAAACAGGAACGAGACAAGAAGTCGGTAAAGATCTGCGGCAAAAATATCTTATGTCTTTTCTCTGTGCCTCTGTGCCTCTGTGGTTTAAAAAAGTTATTTTTTCACCCGGTATACGAAAGGGAGCGGTAAATATGGCGAAAGTCGGATGTCTCATGTGCTAAAATAACAAATCAGACCCAAGAGTCAGGAGTTATTTGTAATGTTAAACGTTATAAACAGGCGTTTCAGGACAAGCTTTATCGCGATACTCTCTCTGGCCCTGATGCTGGCGCTGCTGATAAGCGCGGTCTCTTTCCATTCCTATACCGACAAAGGCTTGGGCGAAAATTACGGTCAGAAAATTTATGCAATCGCAGGACTTAAAACGACCCTTGTCAGGGACACCCTGCTGATATTTATACCGCCGGCGGTCATCGCCCTGATCTTTATAATAATCGCCGGCATCCTTTATTCCCACAGGATTGCCGGACCCTTGGTCAGGATAAAGGCTGTCGCGCGCCGGATATCGGAAGGCGACCTCGACCTGCTTGTCGAATTCAGGAAAAAAGACGCGATAGCGCCCCTCGCCGACGCGCTGAACAACATGGCTTCAAAATACAGGGAGAGGTTTTCCGCGCTGGGACGCATCCTTGATGAAATGTCCGGGGACGCTGAAGAAATGCGTCGGGCCGTTGAAAGAGGCGATGCCGCGGCCGCTGAAGCCAAAAGAAATGATCTCGTCAAAAAAGCCGAAGAGATAAATAACATGCTTTCCGGTATCAGGTTATGAAAAAAAGACTGATTGTCCCCCTGCTGCTTATTATCGCCACTATCATTATCGTATACGCGACTATCGACAACCCGCACGATTTCTCGATGGAAGAATGCATGCTCTGCCATGTAAATTATGAGCAGGACCCCAAAATGCTCGTCAGCCCCGTATCGGATATCTGTAAAAGATGCCACGAGCAGATAAACGCGGCAACCTCACACCCTGTTGATATCTACCCCTCAAATGCCGTGGTCCCTCCGGACCTGCCTTTAAGGACCGGGAAGATCGCCTGCAGCACCTGCCACGATATTCACAAGGAAAGCTCCAATATCTTCGGAGAGAAAACCTATTTTCTGAGAAGGCCGTATACCGGCAGGAATTTCTGCATCTCGTGTCATACACAGGGGCTGGATACGGCAAGGCATTCGGACACGCTCGACACCGCCCATATCGGGAGCAGGTTCAGGGTGACGGACCCCTCCGAACCCCTCGATTCCATCTCCAAAGAATGCATCAGTTGCCACGGCGGCATCCTCGGGAAGACAGCGGAGGTCGAGCTCGGCAGCGGCGTCTGGACCCACGACGACCCCAACCACTCTCATCCGATAGGCGTTGACTACGAGGAAAGCAGGACTGAAAGACCGGACGCGAAACTGAAATCCGTCTCCGCTATTGACGGCAGAATCAAGTTCTTTGACGGAAAGGTCGGGTGCGGTTCGTGCCATGACGTGTATGCCGGATCGCAGATGTCGCTCGTGATGAGCAACAAAGGCAGCAGGCTCTGTTTTGCGTGCCATGAATTATAAAAGACAGGGTGTAGGGCAGAGGGTGTAGGGTGTAGAAAAGAAGGGCATAGGAACAATGAAAAATTCAAAATTCAAAATTCAAGATTTAGTGCCTTTAAGTTTTCCAATTTTCAATCTTAAATTTTCAATTTCAAAAAATCTCCTACTCCCTACCCCCTACCCCCTATTCCCTGTTTTAAGGAGGAGTTATGGACCATAAAAGGACACGATATATAACCGACAAAAGTTATCAGTGGAGACTGGCGCTGCAGATCATTGCCATCTGTTCAGTTTACCTGCTGCTGAACCTTGTTTTGTTCAATTACCTGTCTCACAAGGGTATCGAGGTCTTAAGATGGAGAATGACCCTCCCGGTTGAGACTACAGGTGAAATAATAAGGCCGTATCTCATATACTCCACAGCGGCGGTGATGTCCCTCGCCGTGGCCACCCTTGCCGTATTCATCAGTTACAGCCTTAACAGGACGTCCGGGCCTGTATACAGACTGAAAGCCGACATCGAAAAGGCTGCGGACGGCGATCTCTCGACAAAAATCTACCTGCGCAGCGGCGATGACTTTAAGGAAGCCGCAAAAGACTGTGACAATATGGTAACCTCTCTGAGGAACAGGTTTACGCGTATAAAGGAAGATTTCTCTTCCGCTGAAAAGACACTGGAGAAGATGGAATATGTTAAAGACAGACCCGACATCGCCGCGTTTGAGTGCAAAAGTCTGGCAGAGAAGCTTGAGTCTATAAAGAAAGAAATAATACGAAATGAATAAGGAAATACGTTATTTAAAGGCCGAAGACCTTCCCAAAGTACCCCTGGTGCTGAATGAAATATCTTCGCGTTTCATCCGTGAAAACATGGTCGTGCCCCTGGACTTCAGAAACAATATATTGAAACTGGCGATGGCAAACCCGGAGGACAAGGCTACCCTCGACGCGATTAAAGTGGCTGCTGCTGCGGACGTAGAAGTATATGCCGCGGAGCCCGGCATACTGGAAGATTACATATCGAAGTTCTACGGGCTGGCGCCGCAGAATATAAATAAAATCATCGAGGACATCGGCGGGAGAGACTTTGAATTTCTCAGGGAAGATGAAGAAGACGTGGGACACCTGAAAGACCTCGCCTCCGAAGCGCCGATAATAAAACTTGTCAACATGCTGATGACAAGGGCGATTGAAGGCCGGGCCAGCGATATTCACATAGAGCCTTTTGAGGACGAGCTGAAGGTCCGGTACCGCATAGACGGCGTTTTATATGATATTGAGTCCATACCGAAAAGACTGCAGGCCGCCATCATCTCGAGGATAAAAATAATGGCAAAGCTCAATATCGCTGAAAGGCGTCTGCCCCAGGACGGACGCATCAAGCTTCTGGTCGGCGACAAAGAGCTGGACATGAGGGTCTCTACAATACCGGTGCTCTACGGCGAAAGCGTGGTCATGAGAATACTCAGCAAAGAAGGCATAGTCGTGGACCTGGACGTCCTTGGATTTTCTCCCCAAATGCTTTCCGTCTTTAATCAGCTTATCAAAAAACCGAACGGCATAATCCTGGTCACCGGACCTACAGGCAGCGGAAAGACGACAACCCTTTACGGCGCCCTTGACAAGATAAATTCCCCGGACAAAAAAATAATCACCGTCGAAGACCCGGTCGAGTATCAGTTGAAGGGAGTTAACCAGATACAGATGAAGGCGCAGATAGGGCTGAATTTCGCGACAACCCTCAGGCACGTAGTACGGCAGGACCCGGATATTATAATGATCGGCGAGGTCAGGGACCTCGAGACCGCGGAGATAGCCATACAGTCGGCCCTGACAGGACACCTGGTGTTTTCCACCCTGCATACGAACGACGCCCCGAGCGCGATAACAAGACTTATCGACATGGGTATCGAGAATTTCCTGCTTTCCTCGACTGTCAGGGGGATACTGGCGCAAAGGCTTGTGAGAATTATATGCCCGGCGTGCAGGGAAATCGACAGGTCTGAGGCCGACAGGGAAGAGCTTGCTGTTTTCGGAATCGGCAGCGACGCGCCTCTCTATAAAGGCAGGGGCTGCGAGAAATGCTCCCATACCGGTTTTTACGGAAGGTCCGGGATATTTGAGCTGCTCGTCGTAACCGACGAAATACGGCGGCTCATTCTGAAGAATGCCGATTCAACCCAGATAAGGGAAGCGGCAAGAAAAGGCGGCATGAAGACCCTGAGCGAAGACGGCGCCGATAAGATCAAGGGCGGGATAACGACGCTGAGCGAAGTTTTAAAGGTAACGCAGGAGGCATAATTGGCTATCTTCTCTTATAAGGCCGCGTCATCCGACGGCGCTGTCGTGGAAGGAGTAATAGAGGCCGCCGATGAGAAGGCCGCGTCGGAGAGGATAAAAAATTCCGGGGTCATCCTCCTGAAGATTGCGGCGCAGGGGGAAAAAACCGGGAAGAAGCTGTCCTTCAGAAAATCGTCGGGCGACGCGCTCCTTACATTCACGACAGAGCTTTCCATCCTTTTGGCCGCGGGACTTCCTCTGGACCGGTCACTGAATATCCTCTCCGGGATTTCGGAAAGCGCGGAGATGAAGGGCATAATCAAGACCGTCCTGAAGTCCATCAGGGAAGGCAGCTCCTTTTCAGACGCCCTGCATAAACACCCGAAGGTATTCCCGAAGATTTATATAAACATAATAAAGGCCGGCGAGGCCGGGGGCGTGCTGAATGTAGTGCTGGACAAGCTGAATGAATTCCTTGAAACCACCAAAGAGCTGAAAGAGCACATCATCTCTTCAATGATCTATCCCGTGATACTGCTTGCCACGGGAGGCATTTCAATACTTATCCTCATGACCTTTATGCTTCCCAAATTCAGCAAAATATTTTCGGAGCTCGGCGCCTCGCTTCCTCTCGCCACGCGGATGCTCCTCGCGTTCAGCGACGCGGTCAGGACCTACTGGTGGTTCTTTCTGTTATCAACCGCGATAGCGGCGCTCTCCCTCAGGAAATACATAAATACCGACAACGGCAGATATCAGTATGATTCCTTTAAATTAAAGATACTGGGAGACGTAATAAGAAAACTCGAAACCGCGAGGTTCTGCCGGACCCTCGGCACCCTGCTCAAAAGCGGCGTGCCCATGCTCCAGGCGCTGAATAACGCGAAGGACGTTGTTAACAACCAGGTCATAGCAACCGCCATAGCCGCCGTGTCCAGAGGCGTTAAGGAAGGAAAAGGCATAACTGTTCCGTTAACTGAAGCCGGGGTCCTGCCCCCGCTGGCGCTCTCGATGATCCAGGTGGGAGAAGAAACAGGTCAGCTCGACAACATGCTGATAACTGTCGCGTCCACCTATGAAAAAAACCTGAAAACAGCCATAAAGAGGTTCATCAGCCTCCTTGAACCTGCCATGATACTTGTAATGGGCCTGATAATAGGCTTTATAGTGCTGTCGATGCTCATGGGGATATTCACCATATCGGAAGCGCCGTTTTAAAATGAACCAGAATTCAAAATTCAAGATTCAAGATTCAAAATTTGATAGCCCTACTAATTTCAAATCTCAACTTTCAACTTTCAACTCCCGCAAGGCGGGCGGTTTCACCCTCATTGAGCTCATTATCGTAATGCTCATCGCCTCACTCGCGTTAGGGCTTTCAGTTGCTGTTTTTACCAATGCACTGCCTTCGGCAAGACTTGACGCAACAGCAAAGAAAATAACAGCCACGATAAGACACGCCAGATCTCTCGCAAAGGTCCATGGAGAAACAGAGACAGTCGTGATTGACCTCGATTCAAAGACGTTCGGCATGGAAGGCAGACATTCCGAAGCCATTCCTTCTGAAGTAAGTATTAAAGTGCTGGACCCGCTGTCCGGAGAAATGAGCAGCGGAAAATATACCCTGACCGTCGACGCAGCAGGCGGAATCGATGGGGGAACAATAATACTGTGGAACAAGAAAAAGACCGTTCGTATTGATATCGACCCGATCGTCGGGGCGGTGGCGGTAAAATGAGGAAAGAAGGTTTCACCCTCCTTGAAATCCTCGTGGCGCTTGCGATAACGGGCATTGCCCTTGTTGTAGCGCTTGAGCTTTTTTCAGCCAATTTAAGGAACATATCAATATCTGAAGACTATGTCTCCGCCGTCTCAAGGGCCGAGGCCCGGATGAGAGAAATGATGGACAGCCGGGACCTCCAGGAAAGCGCCTGGACCGAGTCAACCGCCGAAGGATACAAAATAGATATCTCAGTTAGTGAAACATTAAAAGAAAGGACACAAAATCTGAAAGTCAGGCTCATGGAAGTCGACTTGACAATCCACTGGACAAAAGCGGCAAAAGAAAGGGCCTTCATATTAAAAAGCATGAAGCTTGTAGCTAAAGACATGGGGTAGGGAGTAGGTTGTAGAGATAATGAACAATTCAAGATTCAAAATTCAAGATTCAAAATTCAACAACTCTGAGAATTTCAGATATAATAAATGCCCTTTGCCTTTTGCCCTTTGCCCTACACCCTACTCCCAACCCCCTACGCCCATTTCCCTGCTCCCTACCCCCTACCCCCTACCCCCTGTCTCAAAAGGCTTCACCCTCATTGAATTAATAATATCCATTTCCATATTAGGGATTATCGTATTGATAACAGGCAGCGCCATGAAAGCCGGTTTCCGGGCTGTCGGCGCGGGAGAGCAAAAGATGGAGGCCCTTGAAAGGGTCAGGACGTCTTTAAAAATTATAGACAGGCAAATTCAGTCAGGCGTGCCTCTCTCTTATCTGTCGGGCGGCGATTTGAAATACTACTTCTCGGGACGGAGGGAGTCCCTCAGACTTTCCACGAATTACTCCTTCTGGAGCGACAAAAGAGGATACGTAATTGTCACCTACCGGGTAGTGACGGGCAGTGACGGGAAAAAGTCCATGTTTGCATCTGAAAACATAGTCGGAATCAATGAAGGGAGAGAGGCGAAGCTCCTTGAAGGTTTTGACGACATATATTTTGAATATTTTTTTCGTGACCCTGCAAACGCGGAAACAGAAGGGGAGTGGATAACAGACTGGGAAGCCGCCTACAATATTCCCGAAAAAGTAAGGCTGCGCCTGGTCGATGGGACAAAGCATCTCTCAATGGTTATTCCGGTAAGAGTGTTAAGTATCGAGTTATGAGGGTAACGCAGGAAGGAGCGCTGCTGCACAGCGCGGCGTATCATCTCTTTCTCCGGGGAATAAATCGGACGCAGAGCAGAACCGCAGGCGCTAATAGCAGAAGAGAAGGATATTCAATTGCGAATACTACAGGGGCAAGAAGAATTCTTACGGCTTTTTTCATGTTTTCATGACCCCTGATATATTCTGCAACTGCCGGAGAATACATATAGTAAAGATCAACGAATATTCTGCCGGGAGCGTTGGTTAAAAGGTGTCTGTCCCTGAAATTTCGTAAAATTACCACGTGAGGATCAAGATAGCTTCCATATGCGGATGTAGCTATGAAACATCCGGATGTCCCGCTGCTGTCTGACGCAGCTACGGCTGTCCCGCTTAATGAAATGGGGGAAGGGTCCGTAGTAGTCTGCAAATCTATGTTCAGACTTGCGCTCTTGGAACCCTCTGCCGATGGTGAAAAAACAACTTCGACGGTGCAACTGTCCGAAGGAAGCGAAGTCCCGATGGACGTGCCCGAACACTGATCGTTCTGTATGCTGAAGTCGCCGCTGCTGCCGCCGGAAATAGTTATGCCGCTGATAAAAAAGGAGGCCGAGGTGCTGTTACTCACCGTAAAACCGGACGTCGAAGATTCCCCTATCGCCACATTCCCGAAATTGTGCGACGCAGGATTTACGGATATGGAAAAAAAACAGACCTCCGACTGACTCAACGTTATCGCGTCGGCAGTCCCTCCGCCCGCGGCAGGAGTTATGGACGTGTCGGCGCCGGTTACGGCGGTATCCGTCCCCGAGACCGCCGAATCGGAGCTTGTAACCGATACGGAGCTTATTGAAGAGCAATTCGTTATCGCCCCCTCTGAATTCAGTTTAAGGACCAGCAAATCATTTGAGCCTGCCCCGGAGGAGCTTGTGCCTCCGGCAACGACATACCCGCCGTCAGAGCTCTGCTGAATGCCGTTTGCCCGTTCATTTCCTGAAGCGCTGAAAATTTTCTGCCATTGTATCGCGCCGCTGCTGTTGAGCTTTAATATCAGGATGTCCTCATCCCCGGGGCCGAAAGACGTGGAATAACCTGCAGTGACATAACCGCCGTCAGAGGTTTGCTGAATGCTGTTCGCCACATCATCGCCCGTCCCGCCGAAAGCCTTTTGCCATTGCACGCCGAGAGAGCTGTCGAGTTTAACGATCCAGAAATCCCTGTTGCCTGAGCCGGCGGACCTGGTCCAGCCGGCAAAAATGTATCCGCCGTCAGAGGTCTGCTGAATACTATTCGCTATATCGCTGCTGGCCCCGCCGTAGGTTTTCTGCAGACCGGCCGTAAGGGCGCTGTTGAGTTTTAATACCCATACGTCGGAATCGCCGGCGCCGGAAGAGAAGGTCGAACCCGCAACAACATAACCGCCGTCAGTGGTCTGCTGAACAAAGGTGGCCCGGTCATGACCTGCGCCGCCGTAAGTTTTCTGAAGCCCGACAGTCAGGTCGCTGTTTAACTTAAGTAACCAGAAGTCTTCGCCGCCTGCTCCGGAAGAATCCGTCCAGCCCGCAACTATATAACCGCCGTCAGTAGTCTGCTGAATACTATTTGCCTGTTCATTGCCTGATCCGCCATATACTCTTTGTAACTGAATATCTCCTTCGCTCAGGTCGCTCTTGATCTTTACTACCCAGAAATTGTCGTCCTCCAGATCAGAAGGCGCCCAACCGGCAGCTATATAACCGCCGTCAGTGGTCTGCTGTACTGATTTGGCCTGCTCATTACCGTCTCCGCCGTATTTTTTCTGCCATATTACAGTCCCGTCACTGTTCAGCTTGAGCACCCAGAAATCTTCATCCGCCGTGCCTAATACGGTCCAGCCCGATACTATATAGCCGCCGTCGGAGGTCTGTTGTATTGAATGCGCAAAATCACTGCCCTCCGCGCCGTAGGTGCGGGCCCATTGCTGCGCCGACGAATTGCCGGAAAGGAATATGATGAAAGAGACAGTCGCCAGATGAAGACAAAAGAGATATTTCTTTATCCCGGTCATATTAAATCCAATTTTATCATTGAAAGACTATTTATTATATCAGTAATCCGGACCTATTTTCTATACCATTATTCCTGTCAGGCCCCGCTGAAGGCTGAAGATGAATTAATAACAAAAAAACAGTTATACTTTATAGCGAAGCCCGGTTATTGAAATGAAGAGAACTGTAATCATACACTGCCATATTTTCAAGAACGCAGGGCACACGTTTGACTGGAGTCTGAAGAATAATTTCGGAGAATCTTTTCTCGACCACAGAGATTCTGAAAAGATGAAAAGAGGCGCCGGATATCTGGGCGGTTTTATCAGTGAAAGCAGAAACCTGAAGGCGCTTTCAAGCCATCATATCAGATTCCCTCTTCCCGATGTCCCTGATGTAAGGCTGCTGCCGGCGATTATCCTTCGTCATCCAATCGACAGGCTCGGATCAATCTATCTGTATGAGCGGAAACATGAGGGACAGTATACCCATGACGCTGATTCAAAAAAGATTTCGCTCCAGGAGTTTATGTTACAGCGTATCTCATCAGAGAGACCAGGGGTCATAAGTAATTTTCAGACCCGTTTCTGTCTTGACCGGGACCCTCATGCCGTAAATGAAAAAGAGTTTAAACTGGCTCTTGAGCGTGTCGGCAAAATGCCTCTACTCGGCCTTGTGGACTATTATGACGAAAGCATGGTGCTTTTTGAAGAGACCCTGCGCCCTTATTATCCGGATATCGACCTTTCTTACGCCGGGCAGAATATCTCACTCTCGGGAGAAAAAAACCTGGAACAGAGGATAAGGGCGATATTCGACGTTCTCGGAATCGAGACGCTCGACACCCTTCTCGCCGGCAATCACTGGGACCTCATGCTCTACCTCGAGACAAAATCGATCCTCAGAAAACGGATACGGGAAATGCCTGATTTTACCGGCAAGCTGAATGATTTTTACAGAAGATGTCTTTCTCTGAGGAATATTGAAATCCGGGAGCACTGAGAGAAACTCCGGCCTCTACACGCCGACCGGCTTTTGCAGAAGCAGTGAGGCGGCCCCTACTATGCCGGCGCTTTCTCCGAGCCCTGCAGGGACAATAGGTATCTTATTCACGGGAACGAGTTTGACCCTTTCTTTCACTATCTCTCTGACCCTGACAAAAAGTCTGTCTCCAGCCCCGGTCAACCCCCCGCCGAGTATTACTGTCTCAGGAGAAAATGCTGTTATAAGATTGCCGATGCCTATGCCGAGATAAAAGAGCGCTTCATCAATTATGCGGCATGCGACGGTATCGCCCAAGTCCGCAGCTCTGAAAACAACCTCCGCGTCTATCGTGTTTTTCCCACCCTCAGCTACTTTCAAAATCAGAGAAGACGGATTTTCACCGACTTCCTCTTTTGCGCGCTTTGCTATCGCGGTTCCTGAAGATAATGCCTCCAGACAACCGCGGTTGCCGCAGTTGCATTCCGGCCCGTCGGGCTTAAGTGTCATATGGCCTACTTCCCCTGCGGACCATCCGACTCCGTGAACCAGTTTGCCGTCTACTATTATTCCTCCGCCTATGCCTGTACTGACAGTCATGTAAATAAGATTCTTTGCTTTTCTCCCTGCCCCGAACATCATCTCTCCCAGGGCAGCGGCATTGGCGTCATTCTCAAGCGCGGCATGCATTCCCGTATATTCTTCGATTTTATCCTTCAGCGGATATCCGTGAAACCCCGGAAGATTGGGAGGCGACAGGAGCATGCCTTTCTTTAAATCAAGAGGGCCGCCCGCGCCGATTCCTATGCCCGCTATTTCGCGGCGGCCGACGCCTGTCCTGAGCAATATCTCCTTTGACATTTCCGCCATCCGTTCACACACGCCCTCCGGCCCCGATCCCAGCGGAGTCGGCTCACGCAGTGAATTAATGACCTTGCCCTTTAAATTCACAAGGCCGACGGCGATCTTCGTTCCGCCCAGGTCAAGGCCGAGGACGTATTTCCCCTTCCTGTTAAACCGTAAGCCGGCGGTTTTTCTAATTGCGGTCATTACGGTTATAATAACTTAAAAAAGCGGGTAGCGGGTATATGACCGGCTTTCCTACATGCTACACGCTAAACGCTACACGCTGATTTATTATGGCAAAGAAGATCAAGATAAAGAAACCAAAACAGTTTGATATTGCAATGCAATATTACATAGCAAACAATCTGGAACAAGCCGGGATGGCGTGCAGGTGGATATTGCAGGGGAGTCCAAACCATTCCGACACATGGCATCTTTTCGGGATGATCGAGTACCAAAACAGGGAATATGACAGCGCCATTTCTCATATTCAAAAAGCTGTTTTTATAGATCCTTCGAAATACTTTTATCACCACAACCTCGGGCTCATATATCTGGACAAAGGGCTCCCTGATGAAGCGATAGAACACTTTAAAAAGGCCCTGACACTGAAACCGCATCTTTTTGAAGCATACAACAACATCGGGCTCGCGTTTTCAGACAAGGATATGCTCGACGACGCAATAGAAAACTATAACAGGGCCTTAACGTTAAACCCGGATTATGCGGAGTCTTACAATAATATCGGACTTGCATTTAAAAGCAAAGGCTTGCTCGACAGGGCCGTTGAAAATTATAAGAAAGCATTAACACTGAAGCCTGATTATATTGACGCTCATACCAATCTGGCGATGATATATATTCTCACAAAGGACTTCGATGCAGGCTGGAAAGAGTACGAGTGGAGATTAAAGGAAATAAGGAACATATCTTTAAAAAGACCCTGTTGGGACGGAAGCTCCCTTGTCGGCAAAACCATTCTTGTATACCCTGAACAGGGATATGGCGACACATTGCAGTTTGTAAGGTACCTGCCCTTACTCTACGATGAATATAATACAGCAAACGTCCTGTTTATCCCGCAAAATGGTTTAGAACGATTACTGAGGGAAAGCGATTTGAAGGCGGAGATACTCGATGCCGGTACACCGGTTGAGAGCCTTGAATATGACACAAACATTCATTTGTTAAGCCTTCCCCGGATATTCAAAACAAACCTTGAGAACATACCGTTTAAACAGAAAAGGTATTTAATGGCAAATCCTGAAAAGGTAGAGTGGTATCGTGAGAAATTTTTCAACTTGCAACTTTCAACTT
This sequence comes from Nitrospiraceae bacterium, assembly GCA_003599505.1. Lineage (GTDB taxonomy): Bacteria > Nitrospirota > Thermodesulfovibrionia > UBA6902 > UBA6902 > SURF-23. The sequence continues at coordinate 11,932 of QZKO01000081.1, forward strand.
GCAACTTTCAACTGAAAGTCGGTATCTTCTGGCAGGGGAGCCCGACTCTGAAGCCCGACAGGAACAGGTCCATGCCGCTGCGCTTTTTTTATCCGCTTTGCGGATTGCCGGGAGTCAAAGTTTATTCATTGCAAAAGGGATACGGGATAGAACAGCTTGATGAATTGCCTGAGGATATAGACATAATCAATCTCGGCGAGACGTTCAATGATTTTTCGGACACGGCTGCTGCTATAGAGAATCTTGATTTAGTAATTACGGTAG
>QZKO01000012.1 GCA_003599505.1 Nitrospiraceae bacterium
TTTTTGATTTTTTTGACTATTACCGGTTTGGGCTTGGTCATTTTCTCATGGCTTCTTCAAGCTCTGTGAAACCCGGTTTCGCGCCGGAAGGAATGACGCGTCTTGCATATTCGACCGCTATTTGCGGCGCGGCGCCTCCGACAAAGGACACAAGCGCGATCTTGACGACCTGAAGAGGGACCATATCTTCATTTGCAATATGCTCGAGATGGGTGCCTATCGGGCCCACGAATCCGTAACTCAATAAAACCCCGAGAAAGGTCCCGACAAGCGCCGCTCCGATACTGTGTCCGAGGACCTCGGGAGGCTCTGAGATTTTTGCCATCGTAAGGACGACGCCGAGGACCGCCGCGACAATACCGAGCGCGGGCAGGCCGTCGGCGACCTTACTGACGCTGTGGGACGGTATCATGGCTTCGTGATGATGGGTCTCCATCTCGAGCTCCATGATATTTTCGAGCTCAAACGAAGATACGTTCGCGGATATTATCACCTTAAGGTTATCGCACATGAAACCGACAACATGGTGGTTTTTGAGTACGCCCGGATATTTGGTAAATATGGGGCTCTCCCCGGGGTTTTCAATATCATTTTCAATGGCGATAAGCCCTTCTTTCCTCATCTTGGTGAATATCGCGCTCAGGACCCCCAGGATCTCGAGAAATTCACCTTTACTCGCGCCCTTCGCAGAGAAAACTCTCGTGGCATTTTTCATGACGATGCCTACTACTTTTGAAGGAGATGAGACAAGAAACGCGCCGACCGCGGCCCCGCCGATAATAAGCAGTTCAACCGGCTGAAAAAGGAGATGGATATTCCCGTGTTCCAGTAAATAACCGCCTATGACGGACCCCAGCACAACGACTATTCCTATAATTACGAACATATCTCCTTCAACCTTTCAAAATATATTTCACGCGCATCAAAGCGATTTCCCGGCGCTGCGTCTATTATTACTATTAATAATCGGTTGAAATGAGATTAAGCTTTAATCTTATTTAACTTATTTATTTGCAAATAAAAACAACCAATTAAAGAATGTCAATATACTTGACGATAAGGAATTATCCTAAGGTAATGACTTAAGGTAGGAGGGCCGACCATGAATTTCAGGGATGCATCATTAAAGTGGAAAATGGCGATACCTGTTATAGCGATGGTTACGATAGGGATAATAATTATAACTGTTATAACTACTATAAGGACCAGAGATATCGTGATAGACGAGGCAAAGACCACGACACTCGGCGGCTACAGAGATACTGTATTGAACGCCCTGACCACAATGATGATAACGGGGAATTTTAAAGAAGGAGCGGCGGCCTTCAATGAACAGATGTCCCATATCGCGGACCTAAGGGTTATAAGGTCCGAAGGCCTGGACGGTGAATACGGCAAGGGCTTGCCTGACAGATACGCGAAGGACGCAATCGAAAAAGAAGTCCTGAAAGACGGAAAAGAAAAAGTCGTGCTTGAAGGGGAATACATCAGGGGCGTTTACCCTTATTTAGCCGGCTCGGATTTCATGGGCAAAGACTGTCTGGCGTGCCATCATGTAAAGGAAGGGGCCGTCCTTGGAGCCGTAAGCATACGCATACCTCTAAAGGGATCATTTGATAAAATCAATGCGTCGCGTAATCTGTATCTGGCAATCGGATTATCAGGCGCGCTGATCATAGCGGCGTTTATAATTTTAATCGCGACTGCCGTGCTCAGGCCTTTGTCACGGTTAAAAGAAAAGGTCGGGCTGCTGTCCGGCGGAGACCTCAGGGTGACTATAGAGTCGCATGGCAAAGACGAAATAGGCGAGTTGGCTGACGGCATGAACAGAATGGTCCGGTCCTTCAGCAATATAATAAACAATATGTTCACATCAGCCAACAATCTCGCGTGCAAGGTGGATATCCTGCGGGAAAAAGCCGACACGGCCTCCGAAGGCTCGCGAGAGCAGTCGGTGCAGTCCGGACAGATAGCCGCTGCCGCGGAAGAGATGAGCCAGACCATAACGGCCATCGCAAATAACGCGGCGTCCGCGTCGGAGCTGTCTTCAGACGCCATGGATATAGCAAAGAGCGGCAAGGAGCTGACGGACGCGTCGTTTGAAACGATAAATGAAGTCAACGCGTCTACTGATGAGCTTGCCGGAATGATCGACAGGCTTAACAACAGGGCCGCGGAAATAGGAGATATAGTAACGGTAATCAAGGACATAGCGGACCAGACGAACCTGCTGGCCCTCAACGCGGCCATTGAGGCGGCCCGGGCAGGAGATCAGGGGAGGGGGTTCGCGGTCGTGGCTGATGAGGTAAGGAAGCTCGCTGAAAAAACAATAAACGCCACGACCGAGATATCTGAAAAGATAGGCGTGGTGCAGGAGGAAACGGACATGACCACAAGGTCCATGTCTGTGTCTTCAAGGGGGATAACAAAGGCAGTGGACCATATAAGGAGTTTAAACAGCATCCTTCAGGGCATTGTGGAGTCGGTGCAGAGGGTCAGCTCAGAGATAACCCAGATAGCGACCGCTGTGGAAGAGCAGTCCGCGGCGGCTGAGGAGGTGGCAAGCAATATAGAAAAGACCTCGGCTATCGCCGTAGAGATGGACAAAATGGCGCATGATTTAATGTCCGAAGTCGGCAGCATGATAGAGATGACCGAAGATATAAGAGATACTGAAACGGGATTTAAGACAAAAGGAAGCGAGCTGATGATGATCGACGTGGCAAAAACAGCCCATAAATTATTTGTAAGTAAAATAGGCGAATGCCTGAAAGGCAATATGACACTTGAGCCTGAGCACCTGCCGGACCACCTCAACTGCAGGTTCGGCAAGTGGTATTTCGGGGAGGGGAAACACATATGCGGCTCCCTGCCGTCATATGAGGCTATAGACGATCCTCACGTAAAGATACACGCGCTGGCCAAAGAGACGCTTTCAGCGCATAACGCGGGCGACACGGAAAGGGCTGCAGCCGGATACAGGGAAATGGCAGTCGTATCATCCATGATAGGCGAACTTCTTGACGGGATCAAGAGGGAAGAGCTTTCCCGTTAATGAATAATTCAGCCCTTGATAATTGCGCAGCCGTTCATTTATCTTATTTAAACGCTGAAAGCTGACACCTTCAGACCGCCGGCGTGGTGGAATGGCAGACGCGCCGGACTCAAAATCCGGTGGGCGCAAGCCCGTGTGGGTTCAACTCCCACCGCCGGCACCACTTTCCTGTTGATTATGAAAAAAATTATCTGTATCCTTTAATCAAAAGGAGTCATCCCTGGAAATGGTGCATAAAGTTCTGGAAGCGGTAGTCCTTACGGTCAGCGGGCTGGGGACCGTTGTAGTCATATGGGGCGTTGCGCAGGCGATCACCTCGTTTGTTGCAATGAAATTTACATCAGAGAAGAAAGACGCGGTTTCGGAAAGCGAGCATATCCGCCAGCGTCTCGGCGCCCATCTGCTTCTGGGGCTTGAGATATTCATCGCAGCGGACATCATCAGCTCGGCCGTGAGCCCGAGCTGGGAAAAGGTCGGCATACTCGTGTCCGTTGTCGGGGTCCGGACGGTCCTGAGCTATTTCCTGAGGATGGAGCTGAAACAGGGCGTCCGGGAGGGTCATTAAATGAAAAAAACATTAACGGTATTTTATCTGTTTCTCTTCACATTCTTCATGTTGCTTTCCGACAATTATGCCCAGTCCCTTGACAGGGCTATAGGAGAAAGCGCCCCTGATTTTACGATTAAGGACATGTCCGGCAAGGATGTGACGCTGTCATCATTTAACGGCAGGCCTGTTCTCCTTAATTTCTGGGCCACATGGTGTCCCTATTGCCGCAAGGAAAGGCCTTATCTCAAGTCTCTTCATGAGGAGTATAAGAATAAGGACCTGGTAATTATAGCGGTTTCAATCGACAGGTCCTCCGGGACCATCGAGAACTATATGAAGCAGAATCCGGCGCCTTATATTGTCTTGACCGACCCTGAGGGGATTGCGGCAGTCCCTTACAATGTAATGAGCCTGCCTACCACCTATCTGATAGACCGTAACGGCAAAATAGGCCGCAAATTTATGGGGATGGTTGACTGGACGGACAGGAACGTTAAAGAATACATTAACAACCTGATAAAACAGAAATAAAAACGCTGAAGGTTTGAACTGTCCCGTCCTCTTTCAGACGGAGTAAAATTTCTTGACAAAATCCTTTTCTATGATTAGAATTTGACACACTCAGAAAACTACATAAAGTACAAAGGAGGAAACGATGTATCCTGAAGATCTGAGGTATCACAAAGAGCATACATGGGTAAAGGTTTCGGGTAAAAAAGCGACAATGGGAATTACTTTCTACGCGCAGGAATCTCTCGGAGATATCGTGTACATTGACGCTCCCGAAATAGACGCGGTCGTAGAAGCAGGCTCGGAATTGACGCAGATCGAGTCCACAAAGGCGACTTCTTCCGTTATAAGTCCTGTAAGCGGTACGGTCATTGAATTCAATGAGGAATTGACTGACGCCCCTGAAATAATCAATGAAGACCCGTACCATAAAGGCTGGATAGCGGTGCTCGAGATAGAAGACACTTCGGATCTCGATGAGCTGATGGACGCTACGGAATATGAAAAATATCTTGAAGAAGAGGTAAAACTGAAATAATGAAAATCACGATAATCGGGGCCGGCCCGGGAGGATACGTCGCGGCTCTCAGGGCGGCCCGGCTTGGAGCGGACGTAACAGTTATTGAGGAAAGCGAAGTGGGCGGCACCTGTCTTAACCGGGGGTGTATCCCTACAAAGACGCTCATCGCATCCGCGGAGGTCCTCCATAAAACCAGGAACGCTGAAGACTTCGGGCTTGATTTCAGCGGAAGCGTTACGCCGAATATTCAGAAAATTGTCGAAAGAAAAAACAAGGTCGTCGGCACCCAGGTAAAGGGCATACGCGGGCTTTTCAAATCATGGGGCGTTACATTAATCGAAGGAAGAGGATACATCATAAACCCCAAAAAGGTGAGAGTCACACTGAAAGACGGATCAGCCCGGGAAGTCGACACCGACAGGATAATAATCGCTACGGGCTCCAGGCCGGCGCAGATCCCGGTCTTCCCTTTTGACGGAGAAAAAATCTTATCGAGTGATCACGCGATAAATCCGACCTCCGTCCCCAAAAGGCTTCTGATTGTAGGTGCGGGCGTAATCGGCTGCGAATTCGCTTTTATATATAATGAATTCGGCGCGGAAGTAACGATGGTGGAAATGATGCCCCGCGCGGTCTCAACAGAGGATGAGGAGATATCGGCGCTTCTTGAAAGGGAGCTGAAGAAGAATAAAATAAAACTCATAACCAATTCCGGCGTTCAGAAAGTAGACGTTAAGGAAGACGGTGTTGTTGCCACGCTTTCCGACGGCAAGACCCTTGAAGCCGATAAGATACTCGTGTCTATCGGAAGGTCGGTGAATTCGAAAGACCTCGGTCTTGAAGAAATCGGCGTCAATCTGGGCAAAAGGGGTGAAATACCTGTAGACAGCAGGATGCGGACGAATATCGAAGGCGTCTACGCAATAGGCGACGTTGTCGGCGGGATAATGCTCGCGCACCTCGCTTCAAAGGAAGGACTGGTCGCTGCGGAGAATGCAACAGGAGGCAATGCAGAAATAAAATTCGATGTAATCCCCGCGGCGATTTTCACAAGCCCGGAAATCGGCTCCGTAGGATTAAGAGAGCATCAGGTCAGGGAAAAGGGGATTAAATATAAGGTAGGCAGATTCCAGTTCAGGGCGCTTGGAAAGGCCCATGCCATGGGCGAGATATCAGGCCTGTTCAAGATAATCTCAGATGAGGGGACCGATAAAATTTTAGGCGCTCATATCATAGGCCCTCATGCCTCGGATTTAATACACGAGGTCGCAGTCGCGATGGAAGGCGGGCTTACCGTCAAGGACATCGCCCACACTATCCACGCTCATCCGACACTTGCAGAAGGCGTCATGGAGACCGCGGAGGATGTGCACGGCATGGCAGTACATTGTCCGAAGAAGTAACTTTATTCCCCCTTTGAAAAAGGGGATGAAGGGGGATTTTGTAATTATTTGTTTTTAGTCCGAAGATGATTCAAAGATAGAATCCGGTACAGGATAAAACCTGTGCCGGGTTTTTTATTTCTACCTTTTTCAAGGCTGGGGTATAATAGGGCATTAAAACCAATAAAGTAATAAGGGGACAACATGAACAACAAGGCTGAAAAATCAAAGACTGCTTTAATACCTCCGCACGGCGGATATCGGAATCTGAAATCCTACCAGAACTCAGAAATCGTCTATGACGCCACAGTGGCATTCTGTGACCGCTTTATTGACAGACGATCCAGAACTCATGATCAGATGGTGCAGGCGGCGCGTAGTGGCAAGCAGAACATTGCCGAGGGGAGCATGGCGTCAGGGACTTCAAAAAAAACTGAACTGAAACTGATTGGCGTGGCTCGTGCCAGCCTTGAAGAACTACTTCTGGATTATCAGGATTTTTTGCGGCAGAAAGGGCTGTTGCTTTGGGAGAAAGACCATGAGCAAGCGCAGAAAATAAGAGCGCTTGCTCATGAAAAGAATAGGTCTTATGTGACCTATAAGACCTATGTGGAGGCTGCGCCTCCAGAAACAGCGGCTAACACCCTAATCTGCCTGATCCATCAGGCGAACTATTTACTGGATCAGCAGTTGAGGCAGCTTGAAAAGCAGTTTATCGAAGAAGGCGGCTTTACAGAAAGGCTCTATCAGGTGCGAAGCCAGGCAAGAAAAACAAGATGAGCAAGACCACCGAAAACGACATAGAGCTTTTTACCATCGAAGAGCTTGAAAGGCCCGGTCGTTTTTTATAACTTATTGTATAATAGGACGTTCAGTTTCCAGTCGTATATTTTTCATATGACAACAAGAGAAATACAGATAGGCAATATTAAAATCGGCGGTCAAAATCCCCTTGCTTTTATCGCCGGTCCGTGCGTAATTGAGACTGAAGAAATCACCTTAAGTATAGCCAGTAAACTAAAAGGATATTCAGCTAAATTTAATATACCTTTTATTTTTAAAAGCTCTTATGACAAGGCCAACAGGACGTCAGTCAACTCTTACCGTGGGCCTGGTATTGAAGCAGGTCTGAAAATTCTTCAAAAGGTTAAAAAGGAGCTTAATATACCCGTCCTCTCCGATATTCATTCTGCAGAAGAAATTGCAAAAGCCGCTGAAACACTGGATGTCCTGCAAATCCCCGCGTTCCTGTGCAGACAGACTGATATAATAATTGCAGCGGCGAAAAAAGGAAAGCCGGTGAATATAAAGAAAGGTCAGTTCCTTGCTCCGTGGGACGTGAAAAATATAATTGATAAGGCGCTGTCGACAGGCAATGAAAATATCATGATAACGGAAAGAGGGGTTTCATTCGGATATAATAATCTCGTAGTGGATATGCGTTCTATTCCGATTATGCGGGGTTTTGGTTATCCGGTTATTTATGACGCGACGCACAGCGTGCAACTGCCGGGAGGGCAGGGGAAATCTTCCGGAGGGCAGAGAGAATTTATAGGACCGCTCGCAAAGGCGGCTGTTGCGGCAGGATGCGACGCGGTTTTTATGGAGGTCCATGAAAACCCGGACAAGGCATTATGCGACGGTCCTAATATGCTGAGCATAGAAGGCTTTTATGAATTGGCGGAGAGGCTTGTTGATTTGAATAAGTTGGTGAAAGGATGGGAGTAAAATGGACATCATCAACCAGGCAAAGAATATTCTTAAAATTGAATCGGACGCGGTCAGCGCCCTTGTTGAACGCATTGATGAAAGCTTCATAAAAGCAATTGACATCATGCATTCATGTCACGGCAAGGTGGTCGTGACGGGGATGGGCAAGTCCGGCATTATCGGAAAAAAAATAGCGGCGACCCTCGCCTCCACAGGGACTCCCGCGTTTTATCTGAACCCCGCGGAAGGCAGTCACGGAGATGTAGGTGTTGTTTCAAAAGGGGATGTAGTGCTTGCAATTTCAAACAGCGGTGAGACTGATGAAATTATCAGGCTGATGCCCACATTAAAAAGAATGGAAATCAGGATAATCGCCCTGGCCGGGAATCTTCAATCGACTCTTGCAAAGACTGCCGATGTGGTCCTCGATGTCTCAGTCAAAGAAGAGGCATGCCCTATGGGTCTCGCGCCTACCGCTTCAACAACCGCTGCGCTGGCAATGGGAGACGCGCTGGCTATAACGCTCCTGAGCAAAAAAGGGTTCTCGGAAGAGGATTTCGCGTTTTTTCATCCGGGCGGGAACCTCGGCCGCAAGCTTCTTCTGACTGTTGAAGACCTCATGCATTCAGGCAATGCCGTTCCATCGGTCCATATGGATACTCTTATGAAGGACGCCATTATTGAAATTTCAACCAAGAGACTGGGGATCACGGCGGTCACCGACAGCAGCTCCAGACTGCAGGGGGTCATTACAGACGGAGACCTCAGGAGAGGGCTGGAAAAGTATGGCGATAAATTTTTTTCTCTGAAGGCGGGGGATGTCATGACCCACAGGCCGAAAACAATAACGGACAATATGCTTGCTGCAAAGGCCGTAGCGGTAATGGAAAAGTATTCTATTACCGTGCTTGTAGTTGCCGATGAAGAGAATAACGTAAAAGGCGTAATACATCTGCACGATTTATTGAAAGCCGGGATTGTGTAGAAATGCAGCCGCAGGCTTCAGACTGCGAATATTATAAAAATGTTTAAGATATATCAAACGGAGAATATAAGATGAACGCGATCACCAAAGGAATCAGTCCTTTTTATCCCGGACAACCTGTACCTGTAGAATTATTCGTCGGTCGTCAGAAAGAGATCGAAAAAATTTCACGGGCAGTCAAGCAGGTTGAGCATGGAAAACCGCAAGCTCTGTTTCTTACCGGAGAATACGGTATCGGGAAAAGTTCTCTGGCTGGATTTATGCGGTCCTATGCCGAGAAAGAAAACCATCTTTTCGGTATACATGTCTTCCTGGGTGGTGCGACCACAATAGAGGACGTCGCGATTAAGACAGTAGAGGCAGTATTGAAAACCCCTGCTTATGAACCAACGCTTATGGGAAAAGTTCGCAATGCCCTGTCAAAATATATCGGCAAACAGGAACTATTTGGCGTTCAAATAAACTTTGAGGCTTTGAAAGCAGACAGTCCCAATATTTCGCATGGTTACCTGCCGTTTCTTCGCGAACTTCTGGAACGTCTTAAAGATGAGGGAATTAAGGGGATAATGTTAGTCCTTGATGAAATAAATGGTATTTCTTCTAATCCCACGTTTGCCCACTTTATTAAAGGATTGGTGGATGAAAATGCGTTAAGCCCTCATCCTCTGCCTTTAATGCTTATGCTCTGCGGAGTTGAGGAAAGAAGGCGGGAGATGATTCAGCACCATCAGCCTGTTGAACGGATTTTTGATATAGTCGAGATAAACCCTATGGCAAATGCAGAAATGAAAGATTTTTTTTCCAAAGCATTCAGGTCTCAAAATATCAAGATAAATAAAAATGCACTTGAACAGTTGTGTCATTACTCCGCAGGCTTTCCTAAAATTATGCATATTGTCGGAGATGCAACTTTCTGGATAGATCAAGATGGAATAATTGATGACGATGATGCTTTAAAGGGTATCATTCTTGCTGCTGAAGATATCGGGAGAAAGTTCGTTGACCAGCAGGTTTTAAGAGCTCTTCGCAGTAAAGATTATCATTCTATTATGGAAAAAATGGGTAAATCACCATTCGATCTGTCTTTTCAAAAAACAGATATTGAAAAAGGTTTATCATATCCTGAAAAAAAGAAGTTTAATAATTTTCTTCAGCGACTGAAAAAACTTAAAGTGCTGCGTTCAGGTGATATTCATGGCGAATATGTATTTAACAGCCGGTTGGTGAGATTGTATATCTTGTTAAATGCTATAAAGAAGGATACTCCCCATTAATGCGGTTGAATAAAAAATCAATCACAGCCAAAGCAAAAAATATCAAACTCCTCATCCTGGACGTCGACGGGGTGATGACTGACGGGAGCATTATCCTCGATAATGAAGGAAACGAGTTCAAGAGGTTTCACGTGAGAGACGGACATGGCATCAAGATGCTCGGCAAGGCGGGAATAAAAACCGCCATTATTACAGGGCGCAGGTCGGAAGTTGTTGAAATAAGGGCAAAGGAGCTCGGCATTACGGATGTTTTTCAAAAGGTGTTCAGGAAATCAGCGGTGTATGAAGAACTACTGAAAAAATACAAATGCGCAGACGAGAATGTGGCTTTTATGGGAGACGATATCGTCGATGTTGAGCTTTTAAAGAGGGCGGGGTTTCCCGCCGTGCCTGCCGATGCGGATGAAGAAGCAAAAAAGTATGCCTGCATTGTAATGAAGAAAAGCGGGGGCAGGGGGGCTGTCCGGGAGTTCACGGACCTGATATTGAAGGCCTCAGGGCTATGGCGGAAAGTGTCAGGGGAATTTCTTGGTTAACATCCCGACCATTATCACATTCAGCAGGATATTGATAATCATACCTTTTGTCCTTGTTGCCCCGGAGAACCCCGTGCTCGGCGCCGTGCTGTTCGCCGTAGCTTCGCTGACGGACTTCCTGGACGGGTATCTCGCAAGAAGGTCCCGTCAGGTCACGAAATTGGGGATACTCCTGGACCCGATAGCGGACAAGCTTCTTGTAATTTCAGCCCTCATCGTATTCGTCGACATGACTGTTATCCCAGCATGGATAGCCATTGTCATTATCGCGAGGGAATTTATTATTACGGGATTGAGGGTCGTTGCTCTTTCCAAGGACATAGTAATACCGGCGGAGATGGGAGGAAAAATAAAAGTCACGGCGCAGATATCATCCATTCTGGTGCTGTTATTGGACCGCACATTGATAGCTGTTGATTTATACAGCGCGGGGATTACCCTGCTGTGGATAGCGATGGTCCTCGGTGTTGTATCCGGAGTCCAGTATTTTATTATCTTCTATAAGCGGCTATGACGGCTTCGATCATTTCATTTTATCCGGCTTTATATCTCATTATTCCGGTCGCGTTCCTGATGGGTTCAATCCCGTTCGGACTTCTTTTTACGAGAGGGAAGGGCGTTGATCTCAGGGCCACGGGGAGCAAAAACATTGGAGCAACCAATGTATTGAGGACCGCCGGGAAATTACCCGCTGTTTTGACTTTACTGTGCGACACGCTCAAAGGCGCGGCGCCTGTGCTGGTTTGCGATTATTTAATCTCAGGCAAAGTCTCTGCCGGAGATACTGTCTTACTTAATAACGCGAAAGATTTATGGGGCGGGCTCGTCGGCTTTGCCGCCGTAGCGGGACATATATTTTCGGTATTTCTCTCTTTCAGGGGCGGGAAGGGTGTAGCAACCGGGCTGGGAGTGTTAATCGCATACAGCCCTGTCACGGCGCTTGTTTCACTGCTGATCTGGACCGCCGTTGCTGTAATTACACGATACTCTTCATTAGCGGCAATTGTCGCGGTCGGCATGCTGCCGGTTACATTTGCTTTGCTTGAATTCTCCGGGATTAAAATCTCTTTCGGGGTCCTGCTCGCGATATTGATAGTTTACAAACATAGGGAAAACATAAGCAGACTTTTTGAGAGAAAAGAACCAAAGATAGGGGGGAAAGGAAGATCATGAAACGCGCGGTCGTACTTTTAAGCGGGGGGATTGATTCCTCAACAACATTGGCGATAGCCGGAGCTGAAGGTCATGAAG
>QZKO01000084.1 GCA_003599505.1 Nitrospiraceae bacterium
AGTCACAATTATAACCTCTGTGCCGGGATGTTTCTCCTTAATCCGGCCAAGGACCGTTATGCCGTCAATCTTCGGCATCTTTATATCAAGCAGCACTAACTGGACGTGGTTATCTGTCAGATAACCGAAGGCCTCTTCAGCCCCTCCCGCCGTAACGATAGAATATTTGTCCTTAAGGACAAGACGAATAACCTCACAAACCTCATGCTGATCGTCTACTACAAGGATTTCTGTTCTTTTGCCCATTTGCACATGCCCCCTCTTTTGCCGGTTTGCAGTAACTACGCAGTTACTGGTGGATAATAATCCCCTCCTCCCCTCCCTCTCCCCCCCTACGCCAAAGGGAGGAGCAGCCATCGTAACTTTACTGCTTTAACTTTGGGTGTGCGCCGACTTTATGTCGCAGACCCCCTTTTACTTTTTCCATTGACGCTCAATGCATAAAAAATATAAAATGTAGGGCGACGGTCGTGGAGCAACCTATCGCCCTATAAACGGGGCATCAGACAACCCGCTGATGTCCCCGGAGGTAAACATTGTCATTTGCGCATGCGTGTATAAGTCCCTTATACATTATTTTTTCGTATTCAGGACCTGCCGGAGGCTCAGGCTTTAATCCCTCATTTTTTTCTTCCTGCGTCCGGTATTCAGAATTACTTTCAACCATGTCCGCCCTCTTTATGCATCACGGAGAAGTATCTTTACATAGAAATATAATTAATCGGTTATAAATTTGTCAAGTTAAATTTAAATATGGCCAATAATTTAGGCAAAAGGATAAAAATGGCGAGGATAAAAGCGGGGCTTTCCCAGGGAGAGCTCGCGGGGAAGCTCGGTATCGCCTACCCGACTTTAAGCAAATACGAGCAGGGGCACAGGACGCCGGATTCAATCCTGTTAGGCAAGATAGCCGCGATACTGGGATGCGACCCGGGCTGGCTCCTCGCGGATGAGGGTGAACGACAGGCCGGGTATCCGCGCCCTGCCGTTACATTGCCGGTGGTCCGCATCCCGGTCCTGAGCAGGATATCATCCGATTTCCCTGAACACGTGTCCGACAAGATTACCGAATATATCAGCCTTCCTGACATGCCCGGTGGAGCTTATGCTTTTACAGTCCGGGGAGAAAGCATGTCTCCTGTTGTGAAGGACGGCGATTATGTTGTCTTTATCGCATACGCCGATATCAATGACGGAGACATCGTTCTGGCAAATAATGAATGGGGCGAATCCCTTCTCAGGAGATATCATAAAAAAGGCAACACAGTGTTTCTCATCAGTGAAAACCCGGAGTACTCTCCGATCAAGCTCGACAGGCGCTATAAAATAATCGGCAAGGTCCTGGTGGCGTGGAGAAAAGTCAGGATTTAGAATACCCTTTCAGGAGGAGTTATGGACATTGAGGCGATAAGCGGGCCGAGAGTAAACAGCGTAATCAGTCCCATGATCACGGAAGAGCTTCAGCCGGTCGGGGAAACCGGGGCGTTCGTTGTTTTCAGTTTTGACGTAAAAGACAGGATTACCATATCGTCTGAAGCGCGCAAAAGGTATGAGGAATGGCGTAAGAACAGACAAGGACAAAAAGAAAAAAAGTAGGCGACCTTCCCGGAATATCCGGCAACTTTAAACCAAACAATAAGGCAGCCGCACAAAGGCCCCTATTCTTTTTCAAAAAAAGAACCGTCCAGATACTGCATCATATCGTCATACTCCTTCTTTGTCTTCTCATACATGGTCGCGTTCTCAATAGCTATGCCGCACTGTTCGGCAAGGGAGGCGGAGAAGTCTATTTCCTGCTGTGAAAATTTCCTCGGCTCACCGGTGAGAAGCCTTAATATCCCCAATACCTTGCCCCTCGCGATGACAGGCAGAGTGAGGATGCTCTTTATCCCTTCCTCGGCCGCTTCTTTCTGATACTGTATCTTCGGGTCGTTTGTAACATCGGAAATGGCAACGGGCTTTTCGTTGAGGGCCTCGATCACATTTTCTTCGGTATCGACCGGGCCCCTGTTCAGATATTTTTCACTGAGACCATAGGCCGCCACAAGCCTGAGCTTTTTACCGGTGTGATCAAGAAGGCGGATAGTGGCCGCCTTCAGGCCCAGGACTTCCGGGATCTTTTTCACGATCATGTCAAGGACGTCCTTGAGCTGAAGGGAAGAGCTTACGGCCTTTGTAATCTCTTCAAAGACACGGAGATATTCTTTCTCCCTCGACACGGCTTTTTCATAACGTCTGGCGTTTACTATCGCCGTTGCGGCCTGTTCCGCTATTGCTGTGATAAATTTCATATCTTCTTCGGTATACATAACAGGCTCTGCGGTATACATCCTCAGCACCCCTATGATCTCCTTCTCAAAACGAAGGGGAATGGAAAGAATACTCCTTATGCCTTCTTCAAGCGCCTCTTTATAGTATTCTGAATCTTCATGCTCGGTAATGTCGTATACGGACGCGGGTTTTCCCGCAAGCGCGTCGTCAATGCTCGCGTCATAGGCTACAGGCCCTTTATGCGCGTACTTTTCACTCAATCCGTAATATGCGGCCAGCTCCAACTGGTTGGTGTCTCTGTTGAGCAGCCTGAGCAGGCTGGCTTTAACATTCATGACCTTCACGGCATTTGTCACGATGAGCTGTAAAACCTCGTCAAGGGAAATGCTGGCGCTTATGGATTTGCAGATCTGCTGATAGCTCTCAAGATATACTTTCTTTTCGAATATCCTGTCCGCGCATGAGGGACACATCCCATGCGTGAAAACGCCGAACCCCTGGTTGGTAAGATAAGTCTCAAGCTGCTCCCAGTAGTTTTCATCGCTCCTTATCTTCTTGCACCACCCGCATATCGGTATCAGTCTCTCTTTCATCCCGGCTTTTATCCGGAGCTCTATTGTTTCAGTGCATTGAGTCATGTCCTTTATCGCGACTATTGCGCCTTTTATCCGGCCCCTGTGAAAAAGCGGCGACGCAGTCTCTTCAACAGGGACCTTCCTGTTGTCTTTTGTCTTCAGAAAAATAATTTTACTGACGCTCTTTTTCCCCTGTAAACAGAGCGCCGCCGGATATTCAAAAGGCTGCAGGAGATTGCCTCTCTCGTCTTCATACGCGATGTTCGCGTCAGAGAAAGGTTTCCCGGTTATTTCATCAGGGGCAAGGCCGGTCAATGAGCCCGCGGCCCTGTTCCAGTACTGTACCTTCCGGTCAGACCCGACAAAATAAACGCCGTCCGCCAGGTTATCAAGAATCTGCCGGTATGAATTCGATATCAGACTGAACATAACGCTAAATCAAAGAAGACGCCCTTTTCAGATTGTCACAACAATCACTTTGCCGCAAACACTACGTTTTTTGTGGAAAACTTTCCGCGGTACATGGCGTTGTCCGCAATCCTCAGCAGGGTTTCCCTGTTGCCGGCGTTGTCCGGGAAAGAAGCGACTCCGAGGCTTGCCGTCAGGCGGACCGGGTTTTCCTTTTTCATGAATACATATTTTTCTATGATCTTTCTCAGCCGTTCGGCTACCTGCAGGCCCGACTCACTGGAAGTCTGCGGCAGAATGATCACAAACTCATCCCCTCCGTAGCGGGTGATTATGTCGACTTTTCTCAGGTTTTTTTTCAGCACCGTGGATATTTCCACCAGCGCTTTGCTTCCGGTAAGGTGGCCGAACCTGTCGTTTACTTTTTTGAAATTATCTATGTCCATAAAAATCAGCGAGAATAACGATCCGTAACGGCGCGACCTTTCTATTTCTATATCGATGTACTGGTGCAGGAAGCGCAGGTTGTAAAGGGATGTGAGGTCGTCGGTTATGGAAATCTCCTCTATCCTTTTATAGAGGTACGTCCGTTCCATTGCTATTCCGGCAAAGTATGCGGCGTCCGAAAGGAACCGCCTGTCGGTATCGGTAAAGCGGCCCCCGCCGGTTTTATTGATCAGCCTCAGGACCCCGACAATCCTGCCCTTTACCTTTAAAGGGACACAAAGCAATGACCTGATCTTTACATTTTTAAATCCGTCCGTCTGTCTGTGAAAACGCTTGTCCTTTGATACATCGTGAACAACGAGCGGAGCGCCCTTTTTCAGCACCAGCGACAAGACGCCGCTGCCTGACCTGGATCTCAATTTCCGGATATTGCCGGAAGACTTCAGGGCTATTGTCTTCAGGAAAGGCTCATCAACAAGCTGGAGCGACCAGGCGCCTGATCCCGTTGCGGCCTTGACCTTTTTCATGACTGCCGTGAAATTCCTGCTCATGTCGGATGAGGCGGAGAACAGTCCGGAGATCTGCGCCAGTACGTCCATCTCTTTTCTTGTGTTTCTCAGCTCCGCCTTCAGCGCTTTATTTTCATCCCTGAGGTTCTTGATATTCATAGGAAGGATTTCAGGAATTTACCCCGCAGCACTTCTTGTATTTTTTCCCGCTGCCGCAGATGCAGGGGTCGTTCCTGCCGACTCTTCTGTCTTTGACAACGGTCTGTGGCCTGGCGTCTTCCCCGCCCCTGCCGTAATGCACCCTCGCGGGCCGCGGCGCGAACTTCCTTGTCATGGTATCTTCACGCGCCACCTGTATTTTCATCAGCCGGGACACGACTTCAGAAGCTACCCTGCCGCTTAAATCGGCAAATATGTCGAAGGCCTCTTTTTTGTATTCCACCAGCGGGTCCCTCTGCCCGTATCCCCTAAGGCCTACCCCTTCTTTCAGGTGGTCCATGCTCAACAGATGGTCCTTCCAATGGGAATCGAGGACCTGGAGGAGTATCATCTTTTCCAGATATCTGGTCGCCTCAGGGCCGATCTCCTGCTCTTTCCTTTCATGCGCCTGTTTAATCGCGCTTATAAGGTCCTCACGCAGCTCTTCAAATTTTTTCGCCTCCACTCCGGCGCGGATGGAGAATTGTCCGTAAAGGGCGTCTCCGAGAGCTTTCATGTCCCATTCCTCGGGATGTTTATCTTCAGGGCAGTAGATTGAAAGGACATCGTCAAGGACGGTTTCGGCCATTTCCATAATTTTGTCCCTGTGATCGTCCGCTGAAAGGATTTCCCTGCGGAACGAATAGATCTCGGTCCTCTGTTTGTTCATTACATCATCGTATTCAATGAGGTGTTTTCTTATATCAAAATTATGCGCCTCCACCCTTTTCTGGGAGGTCTCTATCGCCTTGGTGATCCACTTGTGTTCTATCGGCTGGGAGTCGTCCATACCCAGCTTGTCCATGATGCCGGAAATCTTGTCGGAGCCGAATATCCTCATGAGATCGTCTTCAAGAGACAGATAAAACCTCGATGAGCCGGGGTCTCCCTGGCGGCCTGAACGTCCCCTGAGCTGGTTATCTATCCTGCGCGCCTCGTGCCTTTCAGTGCCCAGGATATGGAGCCCGCCGGCGGCTATCACCTTATCCCGGTCCTGCGCGCATATATCTCTGGCTTTTTCAAGGGTCTTTCTGAATTCTTCTTCCGTATAATCCTTCCGTTCCCTGAGCATGTCTTTTGCGACACCCTCGGGATTGCCCCCAAGTACAATGTCCGTGCCGCGTCCCGCCATATTGGTGGCAATGGTCACGGTGCCGCTCCTTCCGGCCTGTGTGACGATCTCCGCCTCTTTTTCATGGTATTTCGCGTTCAGGACGGAATGGGGGACTTTTTTCTTTTTCAGCATAGAGCTGAGAAGCTCGGATTTTTCAATCGATATAGTGCCCACCAGAACGGGCTGTCCTTTTTTATGGCAGTCCTCGATTTCATTGATCACGGAATCGAATTTGCCTTTTACCGTCTTGTAAACAACGTCTGCGTAATCGGTCCTTGACATGGGCTTGTTTGTCGGGATTACCAGGACGTCGAGGTTGTATATTTTCGCAAACTCCTCCGCCTCTGTAAACGCGGTGCCTGTCATCCCGGCAAGCTTGTTGTACATCCTGAAATAATTCTGAAAGGTGATGGTGGCAAGGGTCTGGTTTTCACTGGCGATCTTGACCCCTTCTTTTGCCTCCACGGCCTGATGCAGCCCGTCGGACCAGCGCCGGCCCGGCATCAGACGGCCCGTAAATTCATCGACAATAATAACTTCGTTGTCTTTGACAATATAATCTACGTCCCTGCTGAAAAGGACATGCGCCTTGAGCCCCTGGTTTACATGATGCACAAGTTCGATATTGGAAGGGTCATAGAGGTTCCCCGCGCCGAGCAGTTTTTCCACTTTGATATTGCCCTCTTCGGTAAGCATGACGCTTTTGGCCTTTTCATCGACCGTATAATCGGTTTCCCTGTTGAGCTTCGGAATGATTTTATCTATTACGTAATACTTGTCCGTCGATTCTTCAGAAGGCCCTGATATGATGAGCGGCGTTCTCGCCTCATCGATCAAAATGCTGTCCACCTCGTCGACAATCGCGAAATTCTGTTCCCGCTGCACGTAATCATTTATGTGATATCTCATATTGTCTCTGAGGTAATCAAACCCGAATTCATTATTGGTACCGTACGTGATATCGGAAAGGTAAGCCTCTTTCCGGTCAATCGGCCTTAAATGCTGCAGCCTGCTGTCTTCAGAATGATACGCGGGGTCATACTGGAAGGAACTTTCATGCTGGATAATGCCGACCGAAAGACCGAGAAAATGATATACCGGCCCCATCCATTGAGCGTCCCTCTTGGCGAGGTAGTCATTTACGGTAACAACATGGGCGCCGTGACCGTCCAGGGCGTTCAGGTAAACCGGCAGGGTCGCGACAAGGGTCTTCCCCTCGCCCGTTTTCATTTCAGCTATCTTCCCTTCATGAAGGGTAAGTCCCCCGATAAGCTGCACATCGAAATGCCGCATATTGAGGACCCTGAGCGAGGTCTCCCTGACAACGGCAAAGGCCTCCGGAAGGATGTCGTCCAGGCCTTCTCCGGCTTCAAGTCTCTTGCGGAATTCACCGGTTTTCGCTTTCAACTGATCATCCGTAAGAGGAGTTACAGAAGACTCAAACGAGTTAATCCGTTCAACGACAGACCACATCCGCTTGAGCTCCCGATCATTTTTTGTGCCGATAATCTTTGTTAATATCCCGAACATCGTCTCTATTATATAACAAAAACTATAATATCAAAACAATTGCCCGAATCCCTTCCCTGAACTTCTTGCATTAAATATTCCCCGCGATATACAATATTTCACTGTAAACTGCGGGCGTAACTCAGCGGTAGAGTGTCAGCTTCCCAAGCTGAAGGTCGCGGGTTCGAATCCCGTCGCCCGCTCCAAAAAAGCTGTCAGCGTTCAGCGGTAAGCTTTAAAAAAATAATTACAATTAGAGCTGATAGCTTACAGCTAAGAGCTAATCGCTATTTATATGCAAAAAGGACTCATTCACGTATATACCGGCGAGGGGAAGGGGAAGACGACCGCCGCCTTCGGGCTTGCCAAGAGGGCCGCCGGTCACGGCAGGAAAGTTCTGATACTCCAGTTTCTTAAGAGCAGAACAAAAGATTCCGGAGAGATTGTAACCGCTAAAAAAGCCGGGATTGAAGTAGTCAGATTTAAAGATCAGACCACGCCTCTTTTCGACCCTGATGTAAATCTGAAGGAATTGAAAGCATCCATTAAAAAGGCCCTGGCCTTTTCTGTTAAAGAAATAAAGAGCGACGTATATGACGTTGTTATTCTCGATGAATTTAATACCGTTCTCAGTTGCGGCTACGCGACTATAAGAAGTGCGATGAAAATCATTGCCGCAAAGCCCGAAAGACTTGAGCTTGTATTCACAGGCAGGGGCGCTCCCGAAGAATTAATTGAAGCTGCCGACTATGTAACAGAGATGCGCATGATCAAGCATCCATTCAACAAAGGCATCAAAGCGCGCAAAGGGATCGAGTTTTAAAGTTAATGCCTTTTTATCCACCTGACCACTGAAGACCATATTACAATTAATGAAACAGCTATTAATATCCACGCCGTTTTTATATGACCGAATTCAGACATCGGTTCTTCAGCCCTCAACCATGATAAGCTTTTAAAGATTGCCGTATAGCGGGTTACAGCATCGGGAGTATTGGAAAGGCAGAGCCCGGTCAAAATCAAATCAACGGTCAGAATTACCGAGAATATTTTGACGGAAGCCTTTTTTAAAGGTCCACCGATACTGTCGGGCCTGATCCCTTTCCATATTATCAACTGGGCTATTGAGCCCCCGAGTATATTTGTCCCGACGTCTTTAAAATCCCAGACCCTGCCGGGCGTCACCCATTGGACGAATTCCTCCATCGTCCCGACAAATGACACAATCAGCAGAGTTGTTATATAGACTGTCCAGTCCCTGATCCTGCAGGTCAGCGCCTTGAATAAAAAGAAGGACAGCAATCCATATTCAAGAAGATGGACCGCCTCTTCCGGGTGCTTCCTCAGCCTGGTTGTAAAATAGACGTACAGACCGGATCCCGCGAGCGCCCATAAATACTGTGAAATGTTTTTAACTTTCAGCCTGAAAATAAAAAAATAAAGGATTACGGCCAACCCCGCAATAATGACTGACAGGACAAGATATGTAAAAAAATCCTTGCCCGCAGAGGCGTAAACAAATTTCTGAACACCCCGCGCTGCGGGCACGGTAGAGAAGATGGCCAGTGCGCACAACAACACCCATATCCACTGCCGCAGCTCCCGGCGTGAATCGCCCTTCACTCCTTCTTTGCGTCCTTTACCATCAGCCGTGTAACCGCGCTTGCGAAAGCCACGGGGTCTTTAGGCTTTGAGCCTTCAAGCAGGAGGGCCTGGTCATACAAAAGTCTGATATATTCTTCAAGGGCCGCGCTTTTCTGGTCCTTCTCAAAGATATTATTCATAGCTTCAAAAATGGGATGCGAGGGGTTGATTTCGAGAATACGTTTATT
This sequence comes from Nitrospiraceae bacterium, assembly GCA_003599505.1. Taxonomy (GTDB): domain Bacteria; phylum Nitrospirota; class Thermodesulfovibrionia; order UBA6902; family UBA6902; genus SURF-23. Next base: position 8,864 of record QZKO01000084.1, read on the forward strand.
CTCGGGGATATTCTGTCCCATTGACCTGAGAAGCTTTTCCATCTGCGGGTCTATCCCGCCTTCATCAGCGACAAGGCAGCAGGCCGTGTCTCTCAGCCTTCCTGAAAGCCGGACGTCTTTGACCTCATCTTTCAACTGTTCTTTGATAAGCGCGATAAGCGTTTCAAGTTTTTTACCGGCGTCTTTCTCTTTATCCGATTTATCGAGCTTTATATCGCCTTTGACGACCGATTTTATTTTCTTCCCCTTGTATTCACCGAGGGCGCCCATTATAAAGTCATCGACTTCATCGGGCATGATAAGCACTTCATAACCTTTGTCCCTGAATGCCTCAAGATACGGAGATTTCGTGATCTCTTCGCGCGACGTCCCGGTTATATAATAAACCTCTTCCTGCCCCTCCTTCATGTTGTCGAGATATTCCTGGAGGGTGGTATACGTGCCGGGGGTTTTCTGCGTTGTTTCAAAAAGGAGGAGGTCCGCGATCGTCTCTCTTTTTGAGATGTCATAATGGATGCCTTCCTTGAGGACCCTGCCGAATTCCATGTAGAACGTCAGATACCTTTCAAACTCACTCTTTTTCATCTCCGCAAGCGTCTCGAGTGCCTTCCTGGTGATATTTTTATTGATGATTTCGACCTGCCGGTTTTTCTGCAGGATTTCCCTCGAAACGTTCAGGGGCAGGTCCGAAGAATCGACAACGCCCTTTATAAACCGCAGGTACATGGGTATCAACTGCTCGCAGTGGTCCATTATCTGCACCCTTTTTACATAGAGGGCGGGGCCTACCCTGTAATCTTTGTAAAAGATATCAAAGGGCATCCTCGACGGGACATAGAGGAGCGCGGTAAATTCCGAAGTCCCTTCAGCCCTGAAATGAATTACCTTTGCGGGGTCGGAGAAATCGTGCGACACATGCTTGTAAAATTCGTTGTATTCATCCGCTGATATTTCCGACTTGTCTTTCAGCCATATCGCCTTCCCGGAGTTCAGTGTCTCTTCTTCCACGATTTTGACTTTTTCGCCCTTTTTCAGCTCGCTTTCTTTCTCATGTTCAACGTCCATAACAACAGGATGCTCGATATAGTCGGAGTATTTCCTGATTATGCCCCGGACCTCCCACTCTTCGAGATATTTCTTTTCATCCGGCTTGAGGTGCAGGACAACGTCCGTTCCCTTTTTCTCTTTTTCCACATCCTCCACGGTATAAAAGCCGTCTGCGGTCGATTCCCATTTCACGCCGTTTTTATCGCCGGCGCCCGCTTTCCTTGAAAGGACTGTAACTTTATCCGCTACCATGAAAGAAGAATAAAAGCCCACGCCGAACTGCCCGATGAGCTCGGGGTTGTCCTTTATCTCCTTGCTCTGCAGCGCCGCTATGAATTCCTTTGTGCCGGAATGGGCGATGGTGCCGAGGGACCCGATTACTTCGTCTTTAGTCATACCAATACCATTATCGCTTACCGTAAGGGTCCCGGCTTCTTTATCGGCGGTTATTTTAATTTGCCATCCTCCCTCATTTTCCATGATGCTGCTGTTAGTCAGCGATTCATAACGCGCCCTGTCTATGGCGTCCGACGCGTTGGAAATAAGCTCTCTCAGAAATATCTCCTTATGGGAATAGAGAGAGTGGATCATTAAGTCGAGAAGCTGTTTGACCTCTGTTTTGAATTCAAGATTTGTCCTTGTCATTTCACTGTATACCTCACAATTGTCTGGAATTTATCGGGCGATAGTATTGTTATATACAAAAAAAATCCGGTAAAAGTCAATTTCCTGATCCAAAACCCGTTGTTCTCCCCCACCCCGATGTTGTGAGTTCACCACATAATGGGGTTATAAACGCCTCAGGGTGGTGAAAAAACCAGGCGCATAACGGCAAATTTTTAGTCATATTGCCGGATTTTGTCAGTAAATTCAAAAGGGAATAAAGGCGATTATATTCAAAACCAACAGGTTATTATTTGGCATAACACTTGCATGAATATAATCAGAGGTAAAGATGACTAATCTGAAGAGCTGTGAAATACTGGATGAATTAAGAAAGCTGGGAATAAATAAGCCTTCAGACGCGCTTGAATATTTACAGGAATATACCGACTACTGTTTGTGCCAGGATGAAAACGACGAGCCGGAATCAGAGTAAAATTTACCTTAAATTACCGAGCATTCTGTCTGCCTCCCGCCCGACATCCGTCGCAGGGTCTATCTCCGAGGCCTTCTTGAGCGCTGTTTTCGCCTCTTCATTCCTGCCGGTCGACATCAGGACATAACCCAGGCTCAGCCATATCCTCTGGTAAGACGGCATGACCTGTGTTCCTTTTCGCAGGGTATCTATCGCAGCGTCAGACCTTCTCAAATAATGAAGCGCCAGTCCCAGATCATTATATGTGTCCACATCACCAGGGTTTTTCTCAAGGGCTTTCTCATAAACCTGCACTGCCATGTCATATCTTCCCATATCAAAATATTTATCCCCGAGGACGACCAACTCTCCCGGGTCCCCGGGCAGGCTCTCCATTTGCGGCATCGGCGTCTGCAGTGTTGAATCCGTCATCGGACCGGAGGGGATTGCGCCAGACGGTCTTCCCGCAGGAGAAATCTTTTCTTTTTCACGTTCAGAAGTTATTACGGCAATAATTACAACGACGGTTATCAGAACGACTATGATTGCGATTGTAAGCTTTTTATAATTTTCAGCGGGCATTACTAAAAATACATTTTTATAACCCGTCAAGTCAACTTTCAGGGCCTTCTTTGTTAAAATAACGGCATGAAAAATATTTTCTACCACGTCCCGCCGGAAGCAAAGGCGGAAAG
>QZKO01000047.1 GCA_003599505.1 Nitrospiraceae bacterium
CAAGCTCCCGTCTTTAGTTACCGTCGTCCACCCGTCCTCCAATACTTTCACTTCCCATCCTCCGGCGTTTACCATGGGCTCTATGGCAAGCGTCATGCCTTCCCTGAGCTCCGGCCCCTCTCCAGGCCTGCCGAAATTGGGAATTTGCGGCTCCTCGTGAAGTTCTCTTCCTATGCCGTGGCCCACAAAATTCCTGACCACCGAGTACCCCGCTTCTTCCACACAATCCTGTATGGCCGCCGACACATCGGAAAGCCTGTTGCCCGGCATCGCCTTTTCTATCCCCCGGTACAAAGACCTTTCAGTGGCGGCGAGCAGTCTCTCCGCCTGCGCGTCAATCTTACCGGCAGGCAGTGTCAGCGCCGCGTCACCGTAGAACCCTTTGTAATAAACACCGATATCGAGGCTTACTATATCTCCTTCTCTCAACCTGACGGAGGAAGGAATTCCATGTACAACCTGCTCGTTTACCGAGATGCAGACACTCGCCGGATATCCTCTGTATCCCTTAAAAGCCGGCTTTGCTCCCCTGGAAATAATAGACGATTCCGTAAACTTGTCGATTTCAAGGGTCTTTACTCCGGGAACAATGCCCTTCCTGACCCCTTCCAGCACCTCAGCCACGATCCTGCATGCTTCCGCCATCCTCTTTATCTCATCCTGTGACTTCAGAATTATCAATGATCAACACTAACCTTTTCTTCCCCGGAGCCGGCCTTTTTTCAGGAACCCTTCATACGAGCGCGTTACAAGATGAGATTCCATCTGGGAAACCGTATCAAGTCCCACGCCGACGACAATAAGAATGGAGGTCCCTCCGAAATAAAAAGGCACATTGAAATATCCTCTCAGAATATCCGGCAATATGCACACGGACGCAAGATAAAGGGCGCCGCCGAAGGTTATCCTCGTCAGAACGTGATATATGTAATCAGATGTCTTCTGACCGGGCCTTACGCCTGGAATGAATCCTCCATGCTTTTTCAGATTTTCGGCAATATCCACCGGGTTATAGATTATGGACGTATAAAAATAGCAGAAAAAGAAAATCATGCTGATATAAAGGACCGTGTATACCACTTTTCCCGGACCAAGCTGGTTCGAGAGGGACTGCACCCACGGTATCGCGATGAAGCCCGCAATGGTCGCGGGGAAGCTTAAGATGGAAGAAGCAAATATGGGAGGTATGACTCCCGAGCTGTTGACTCTGAGCGGCAGATGAGTGCTCTGCCCGCCGTAGACCTTTCTTCCCACAACCCGTTTGGCATATTGCACGGGGATCTTGCGTTGCCCTCTTTCCATAAATACAATGAACCCGATAACTGCGAGCATCATCACGATCACGAGAAGCATCAGGAGGATATGGAGCTCGCCTGCCCTGATAAGTGAAACAGTGCTGATGATCGCGTTCGGAAACCCGGCAATGATACCCGCAAAGATTATAAGGGATATTCCGTTGCCGATGCCGCGTTCCGTAATTTGCTCTCCAAGCCACATGATAAAAGCCGTCCCGGAGGTCATGGTGACCATGGTCATTAACCTGAAGGCCCATCCGGGATTCTGTACAAAGGCCCCCTGGCTCATACTTTCAATTCCAACCGCTATGCCGAGGGACTGGATAATGCTTATCAATACGGTCCCGTACCTCGTATAACGGATAATTACCTTCCTTCCGCTCTCGCCTTCTTTTGCGAGCTTCGCAAGCGCCGGGATTACGATTGTAAGAAGCTGCAGGATGATCGAGGCGCTTATATAGGGCATGATGCCGAGCGCGAAGATAGTCGCGCGCGACAGGGCCCCGCCGGAAAACATGTCGAAAAAACCCATCAGGGCGCCGCCCTTGTCCAGAAGGAACTTGCTCAGCTCTTCCCCGTTGATGCCGGGGGTCGGTATATGGGCGCCTACCCTGTAAACAGCCAGAAGCGCGAGGGTGAACAGTATCCTGCTCTTAAGCTCTGCAATCCTGAAAATGTTCTGAAATCCGCTGACAATGCTCATTATGATTTAAATATAAATTTTAAATTTGAAATTTGAAATTTCAAATTATCTCTGCGCTTCCCTGCGCCCGGACTATCTTTTCTTTCGCGGATTCGCTGAAGGCATGGGCCCTTACCGTGACGGGCTTCTTGATATCACCCTCGCCCAGGATCTTGACTTCGTATTTCAAATTCCTTATTAACCCCTCGCGCAGGAGAATATCCGGGGTAATCGTGGCTTCTTCCAGCCTCTCAAGCGCTCCCACGTTTACAATTGAATAATTTTTCTGGAATTTACTGGTAAATCCTCTCTTGGGAAGCCTCCGCTGCAACGGCATCTGGCCGCCTTCGAAGCCCGGCTTGGTCCCTCCGCCGGTCCTCGCCTTCTGCCCCTTATGCCCCCTGCATGAGGTCTTTCCATGGCCTGAGCCGCAGCCCCTGCCGACTCTCTTTTTATTTTTTCTGCTGCCCGGGGCCGGCGCAAGATCTGATATTTTCATCTACTCCTCCGCAACTTCGCTGACTTCGATCAGATGAGAGGTCTTGTGGACCATCCCCCTGATTGACGGCGTGTCCTTATGAGTAACACTCTGGTTTATCTTTCTCAAACCAAGGGCATGGACAACCTTCCTGATTTTTTCAGGCTTGCCGATCAGGCTTCTTTTTAATTTAACCTTAAGCATTTTCATTTGCCGACCCCTGATGTTCTTCTTCGCTCTTCCCGGTCCTCTTAAGGACACTCTCGGAATCCTTCAGCTTTAAAAGGCCGTTCAGGGTAGCGCGCACGGTATTGAACGGATTCCTGCTGCCAAGTGATTTCGCGATAATATTACGCACCCCGGCAACCTCCATAACGGCCCTCACAGGGCCTCCGGCGATAAGGCCCGTCCCGGCCTTGCCGGGCAGGATAACCACCTTCCCCGCGCCGTACTCTCCGTTTATCCGGTGCGGGATGGTCCCGTCTATAATGGAGACCTTTACAAGCGATCTCTTGGCATGTTCAACGGCTTTCCTTATCGCTTCAGGCACCTCCGCCGCCTTGCCCTTGCCGTACCCGATATGACCGTTCTCATCTCCGACGACAACAAGCGCGCTGAATGAAAAACGTCTTCCGCCTTTCACCACCTTGGCGACTCTGTTTATATGTATGACTTTGTCCTTTAACGGACCAAGACTCTCAGGGTCAATCCTACCCACAATACCTCCGGTTAAATTTAAAAATTTGAAATTTGAAATTTAAAATTGTAATCCGCCTTCCCTTGCCGCGTCGGCAAGGGCCTTTACCCTTCCATGATAGCTATATCCGCCGCTGTCAAACACAACCTTCCCGACCCCTTTTTCTACCGCTTTCTTTGCAATTAATCCCCCTACGGTTTTCGCGGCCTCAATATTGCCGCCTGTCTTGATCTTTCCTTTTAACTCCTTGTCGATACTCGAAGCGGCGGCAAGGGTTTTGCCTGCGTAATCGTCTATAATCTGGGCATAAACATGATTGAGACTCTTAAATACATTCAACCTCGGCCTTTCCGGTGTCCCCACAACCTTCTTTCTCACTCTCTTATGCCTAAGCTGTCTTTTCCCTTCTCTCGTTACAGTAATCAACTTTATTACCTCTTCTTTAGCTAACAGCTATCAGCTATCAGCTATTTTTTGCCGGCCTTTCCTACTTTCAGTTTAATGAATTCGTTTGTATACCTGACGCCTTTCCCTTTATATATGTCAGGCGCCCTGAGACCGCGAATATTCGCGGCTACCTGCCCCATCAACTGCTTATCAATTCCCTGCAGAGTTATCTGGGTCTGTTTCTTATCGACCTCCGCGCTTATTCCCTCAGGCAATTGAAACTCAACCGGATGAGAATACCCAAGGGTGAAAACGATCTTTTTCCCCTGCACCTGCGCCCTGTAACCGACTCCGGTTATATCAAGCACTCTCCGGTATCCGGAGCTGACGCCTGCAACCATGTTCGCTATAATATTTCTTGCCGTACCGTGCAAGGACTTAAACTGGTTTGTATCGGCAGGCCTTTGCACGATCAGGCTCCTGTCCTGCAAGGATACGCTGATCCCGGCCGGGACGCTCCAACTGAGCTCGCCTTTTGGTCCCTTCACGGAAACGAGCGCGCCCTGTACTTTTACATCCACTCCACCCGGGACCTGTATCGGACTTTTTCCTACTCTCGACATTTCTTCTCCCGTTTTATGTAAGGGCGACCCGCCGGGTCGCCCTTACGTCATTTACCATACGCTGCATAGGACCTCGCCGCCGATTCCCTGCCGCCGGCAAACTTCATCTGTAAATATCCCTTTTGAAGTCGACACGATGGATATTCCATATCCTCCCATGACCCTGGGAATCCTTGTCTTGTCGACATACACCCTTCTGCCCGGAGTGCTCACCCTCTTTAATCCGGTCAGGGCCTTATCAGTAGTATCCATATATTTCATGGTTATTCTGATGACACCCTGTTTTTTGTCTCTCAACACCTTGAAACTTTTTATAAATCCTTTTTCCTTTAGTATCTTTGTTATCTCGATCTTTATCTTCGAAGAAGGCACGTCCACTTTTTCAAGTTTAGCCATATTGGCGTTCCTTATTCTTGTCAACATGTCCGCGATCGGATCTGTAATCATAATTATGACTCCTCTACCAGCTTGATTTTGTAATGCCGGGAATCAGGCCTTTCAGCGCCAGGGTCCTGAAACATATCCTGCACATTGCAAATTTTCTCAAATAAGCCCTCGGCCTGCCGCACAACCTGCATCTGTAATACTCCCTCACCTTGAATTTCGGCGGCCTGCCTGCCTTGATTATGAGACTTTTCTTTGCCATTGATATTCCTTAGTTAATTAGTAACTATTAATTATTAATTTCGGAAGGGCATCCCCATATACTGCAGGAGCGCCTTTCCCTCTTCATTGGTTTTTGCCGATGTTGTAATAATTATATCCATTCCGTGTATGCTCGCAACCTTGTCATAACTGATTTCCGGAAATATAATCTGTTCCTTTACGCCGAACGCGTAATTGCCCCGGCCGTCGAAGGATTTCGCGGAAATGCCTTTAAAATCCCTGATCCGGGGAAGCGCAAGGCTTATGAATTTGTCAAGGAAATCATACATCCTGTTCCCTCTCAGGGTGACCTTGCATCCTACAGGCATTTTCTCGCGGAGCTTAAAGCCTGCGATCGATTTCCTGGCCCTTGTAATAACGGCGGCCTGCCCGGTAATAACAGCCAGCTCTTTAACGGCGGCTTCAAGCGGCTTTATGTCCTGTATGGCTTCGCCCATGCCGACATTAAGAACAATGCTTTTCAGCCGCGGCACCTGCATACTGCTTTTATAGGAAAATTCCTTCATAAGACGGGGGGCGACTTCCTTAATGTATTTTTCTTTCATCCTCACCATGGAATTATTCGATGACCTCCCTGCACTTCCTGCAAGTCCTGATCTTCCTTCCGTTCTCAAGGACAGTGTGTCCGATCCGCGTCGGCTTATCACATTTAGGACACAGGAGCATGACATTAGACCTGTGAAGAGGCGCCTCTTTTTCAATAATGCCGCCCTGGGTGTATTTCTTGTTCGGCTTCATATGCTTCTTGATCATATTCAGCCTCTCAACAAGAAGCTTGCCGCCGTCTCCCTGAACGGCAATGACCCGGCCCTTCTTGCCTTTTTCGTCTCCTGTCATTACCAGCACTGTGTCGTTTTTTTTAATTCCTAATCCCACTTCTTCTCCTTGGCTTTAAGCTTACAGCTATAAGCTATCAGCTTTATATGACTTCCGGCGCAAGCGAAATTATCTTCATGAATTCCTTCCACCTGAGCTCCCTCGCGACGGGCCCGAATATTCTTGTCCCTACCGGATCGCCTTCCGGGTTGATGAGGACAGCCGCATTCTGATCAAACCTTATATAGGATCCATCAGGCCTCCGGAGGGCTTTTTTGGTCCTCACGACAACCGCCTTCGCAACGGCCCCTTTCTTTACGGTCCCGTTCGGGTCGGCTTCCTTTACGCTGACAATAATCCTGTCGCCGATCCTGGCATATTTCCTGTGGAAACCACCCAGTACCCTTATGCACAGGACCTTCCTGGCTCCCGAATTGTCTGCAACTTCCAAAACGCTTTCCTGCTGAATCATTCTTTCCCTCTGTTAATGACTTCGGTTACCTTCCATCTCTTGTCTTTACTGATCGGTCTCGATTCAATTATCGAAACCATATCGCCGACCCGGCATTTATTTTCTTCGTCATGCGCCTTGAATTTTACTACCTGCTTTACCGTCTTCTTATACAACGGATGCTGGGTAAGGCGTGTTACGGCCACTACCACTGTCTTCTTCATCCTGTCGCTTACAACTTCACCTGTATAAACCTTCTTTGGCATCTTTTCCTTCTTCCCATCAGCTAATAGCTATATGCTGTCAGCTATCAGCTTTTGTCTTTTCACTTATTACCGTCAATATTCTCGCTATCTCTTTCCTTGCGTGCCTGATCCTTAAGGGGTTCTCAATCTCACCTGTAACCTTCTGAAATCTCAGATTGAAGACCTCTTTTCTGAGATTTTGCTCCTCCTGTTTCAGCTCATCAACCGTTAAGGCCCTAAACTCGGATGTTTTTTTCATTTTACGCAAACCTCTTTACAAATTTTACCGCGATCGAAAGCTTGTGGGCCGCCAGCCTCAGCGCTTCCTTTGCAACGTCTTCAGTAACGCCTGACATCTCGTAGAGTACCTTGCCCGGTTTGACTACCGCGACCCATGATTCAGGAGCGCCTTTACCCTTTCCCATTCTTGTTTCAGCCGGTTTTTTTGTCAACGGCTTGTCAGGGAATATCCTTATCCAGACCTTGCAGCCTCTTTTTACATGCCTTGTAATGGCGACTCGCGCGGCCTCTATCTGCCGGTTTGAGACCCAGCCCGGTTCAGTTGCCTTCAGTCCGTATTCACCAAAGGACACTTCAGAGCCGCGGTATGCCTTGCCGTTCATCCGACCCTTCATCATCTTCCTGAATTTTACCTTTTTAGGCATTAACATAGTTGATATTCCTTTTTAACCACAGAGTACACAGAGACAGTTCTCTTTATGCTGTCGCTTCAGCTCCGGAAGACTGCAGGACCGGCTCATGAAGGATATCGCCTTTATATATCCAGACCTTCACTCCGATCCTTCCGTATGTCGTGTTAGCTTCCGCGAACCCGTAATCTATATCCGACCTGAATGTATGCAGAGGCACCCTGCCTTCCCTGTACCACTCAGCCCTCGCTATTTCAGCGCCTGCGAGACGTCCGGAGCAGGCCACTTTGATCCCCTGCGCGCCGAAACGCAGCGCGGAAGCAACGGCCTTCTTCATGGCTCTCCGGAACGCCACCCTCTTTTCAAGCTGAAGGGCGACATTCTCCGCTACCAATTGCGCGTCCAGCTCCGGTTTTCTGATCTCCTTTATATCGACGCTCATTTCTTTTCCTGTAATAGCTTCCAGTTCTTTTTTTAATTTTTCGACTTCGGCCCCTTTTTTCCCGATAATTATGCCCGGACGCGCAGTATGGATCGTTGCCTTTATCTTCTGTCCCGTCCTCGCTATTTCAACCCTGGGGACCCCGGCGTGAGAAAGGTTTGCCTTTATAAACTTTTGTATGTTCAGGTCCTCATGGAGCAGTTCCTTATAATCCTTTTTGGCAAACCATCTCGAATCCCAGAACCTTATGATTCCCAGTCGTTGTCCTATCGGGTGTGTCTTCTGACCCAAAATTACCTCCGTTTTTGCAATAAGCTTTTAGCAATTAGCGGTTAGTCTTTTTTGCTTACAGCTAATAGCTAACCACTTTTTTATTCTTCCAATACCACTGTTATATGACTCGTCCTTTTCCTTATTACATCAGCGCGACCCATGGCGCGGGGACTCATCCTCTTCATTGTGGGGCCCTGGTCCACGAGGACACTCTTTATCTTCATGGATTCCGGGTCGGCGACTTTTTTCTGCTCTGCATTTGCCATCGCGGACCTCAATACCTTCGCGACGATCTTACTCCCCCTATGGGGCAATAACCCCAGGTTTATCATGGCATCGCCGGCTGTTTTGCCTTTAACGAGGGTAGTGACCCTCCTCACTTTTCTCGGCGCTATCCTCGCGTATTTCAATATTGCTTTCGACTCCATCTATCCCTTCTTCCCCGGTTTTGCCGCTTCCTTCTTTTCACCGGAATGCGCCCTGAAGGTCCTCGTCGGTGAAAATTCTCCCAGTTTATGGCCCACCATGTTTTCAGTAACATAAACAGGTATAAATTTATTGCCGTTGTGCACCGCAAGCGTGTGACCGATAAACTCAGGGGTTATCGTAGACCTCCTCGACCATGTCTTGATGACTTTTCTCTCGTTCTTTTCATTCATGGCGAGAATTCTCTTCATCAGTTTCTCCTCCACAAACGGTCCTTTTTTCAGCGATCTCGGCAAAGCGTTTCCTCCTTACTTCCTTCTCCTGACAATCAATCTGTCTGTTTTCCTGCTTTTTCTTGTTTTTTTGCCTTCCGGCTTCCCCCATGGTGAAACAGGCGGTCTGCCGCCCGATGTCTTTCCTTCACCGCCTCCGAGGGGATGGTCTATGGGATTCATCGCAACTCCCCTTACATGAGGCCTCTTGCCGAGCCAGCGGTTCCTGCCGGCCTTGCCCATTGAAATATTTTCTCTTTCAGTATTGCCTACCTGTCCTACGGTCGCCATGCAGTTGGACGGGATCAGCCTCACTTCAGAAGAAGACATCTTTACGTGGCACATCTTATCGTCTTTAGCGACAAGCTGCGCGAAGGACCCCGCGCTCCGTGCAATCTTCCCCCCTTCTCCGGGGAGAAGCTCTATATTATGAATTACCGTACCAAGAGGAATATTCCTTAAAGGAAGCGCGTTTCCTGTTTTTATCTCCGCGTCGGAACCTGAGAGCAGCGCGTCGCCCACCTGCAATCCCACCGGCGCCAGGATATATCTCCTCTCGCCGTCAAGATATTTCAGGAGCGCAATACGCGCGGTCCTGTTTGGATCGTATTCAATGGTCTCAACGGCACAGGGAATGTTTATCTTGTTCCGTTTAAAATCAATAATCCTGTAGGCCCTCTTGTGCCCGCCGCCTTTCTGCCACGCGGTGACCCTTCCGGAATTGTTCCTTCCGCCCCCCCTTTTCAAGGGCGTCAACAGCGGTTTGTACGGTCTGGTTTCAGTGATTTCAGTGAAATCAAATCCGCTCCTGAAGCGTGTGCCTGACGATGTCGGTTTATATTTCTTTAATCCCATTTATACCCCTTCAACAAAATCCAGCTTTTCTCCCTCTTTTAGGGTCACAATGGCCTTCTTCCAGTCGGACCTTTTCCCTTCATGCTTCCCCATGCGTTTTCTCTTGCCCATACAGTTCATCGTCGTAACGCGGTCCACTTTTACCTTGAATATCTCTTCGACCGCCTTTCTGATTTCTATCTTATTGGCATTAACCGCCACTTTAAACAGGACCTTATTGTCCTGCTCCTTCATCAGGGTACCCTTTTCCGTCAAAAGCGGTCCCTTAAGTACCTCATAAATGTTTCTCATTCTACGTACGCCTCTCTCATCCGTTCAACGGCAGCTTTTGATATGAGCAGTTTCTCGTGTGAAAGGACTGAATACACATTCAGCTCGCTCACCCGCGCGACATTGACTCCGGGTATATTACGGGCGGCCAATTCAAGTGTCTCGTCCTTCCCCGGCACTATTATAAGCACATTGCCGAGGCCGAGCTTCTTAAGAAGCGCTTTTACCGCCCTGGTTTTCGGCTCGGTAATTGATAAATCATCTATTATAACAACTTCGTTATCCGCTAATTTTGCCGCCAGCGCGGAATTCAGCGCCAGCCATTTTGCTTTTTTCGGCATTTTGTATGAATAGTCCCTCGGCTGGGGTCCGAAGATAGTTCCGCCGCCTCTCCACAGCGGTGATCTGTTGCTGCCCGCCCTGGCCCGGCCTGTGCCTTTCTGCCTCCATGGTTTTTTGCCGCCGCCGCTTACAAGTCCTTTTGTTTTTGTCGCGGCAGTGCCCTGCCGTTTATTTGACAAATGATTATGCACGGCTTCAAAAAGCAGGGCCTTGTTCACAGTAACGCCGAAAATATCTTCAGGCAGCTCTGCCTTGCCCACGGGGTTGTTTTCCTTGTTTATAATTTCAGCCTGAGGCATCAGTTTTCCTTTGCGGCAACAGCCGCGTCTGATTTAATTATTACATAACCGCCGTCAGGGCCGGGCACAGCTCCCATAACGAGCATCAGGTTCTGGTCTTTTCTTATGTCAAAGATTTCAATGTTCTTTATCGTGACTCTCTCGTTTCCCATGTGGCCGGGCAGTCCCTTGTTCTTCCATACCCGCGAAGGATAAGCGCTCGCTCCTATTGAACCGGGCGCCCTGTTAAACATGGAGCCGTGGGACCCCGGGCCGCCTTTATAATGATGCCGTTTCATAACACCCTGGAACCCTTTGCCCTTTGATGTGCCGGTAACCGAGACTTTCTCGCCCCTGGAAAATATATCAACGGTTATATTATCACCAGCGTTAAACCCTTCCATCTTTATCTCCCTGAGAAAGCGGTACGGCGGTGAAGAAGCCTTTTTAAAATGTCCCTGCGCGGGCTTTGATACATTTTTCGCTTTCCGTATTTCATCAAAACCAAGCTGCAGGGCTTCGTAACCGTCTTTATCCCTGTCCTTTTTCTGGACCACTTTTGCCGGGCCCGCTTCAAGGACGGTAACTGAAAACAGGCGTCCGTCTTCCGCAAAAACCTGGGTCATCCCGACTTTTTTCGCGAGTATTCCTTTCATAGCTTTATCTCTACATCCACTCCTGCCGCAAGGTCCAGTTTCATAAGGGCATCAACCGTTTGAGGAGTAGGATCGAGTATATCCACCAGCCTCTTGTGGGTCCTTATCTCAAACTGCTCGCGTGATTTCTTGTCCACATGCGGTGACCTGAGCACGGTAATTTTATGGATCCTGGTAGGCAGCGGGACAGGGCCCGAAATCTTGGCCCCGGTCCTCTTGGCCGTCTCCACGATTTCTTTCACGGACTGGTCCAGGAGCCTGTGATCATATGCTCTTAAATTTATTCTTATCTTTTCATTCATTTTTTATTTTTCCTGTAAATCTGCGTTCATCTGCGTCCAGATATCTTATTCTACTACCTCCGTCACAACCCCTGCCCCTACAGTCCTGCCGCCTTCCCTCACCGCAAACCTGAGCTCCTTCTCCATCGCTATCGGCGTTATCAGC
>QZKO01000064.1 GCA_003599505.1 Nitrospiraceae bacterium
ACGCACAGCATGCATTCCGTGCAGGCTTCGTAGTCGATACCCGGTCCGCCTTCAAGCCTGACTGCCTTTTGGGGACAGCAGTCCGCGCATTTGCTGCACCGGTTTTCGTTAAAGCGCATGCGGCTGCAATGCGAGTGATTTACCTTGATAACATCGGCATTGGATGACAATCTGCTGATTATTTTGTTCTTAAGCAACCCTAATTCCCTTTCCCCCCGACCACGTTCTTCAGATAGTCCATATCGGATTTGATGAACAACAGGGTGCAGTCCGCGAGGTTTTTGTAAAAGGGGTTTTTGGCGCCTTTTTTTACGTCCGCCGCAAACTTCGGTCCCCAGGCCCCGAGATGCCGCTTCAGGAAGTCCTGCTGAGCTTCAAGGTGTTTGGACGCCTCTTCCCTGTTTGAGGCGCGATAGGCCTCTATCTCTTTTGTAATAAGGTAATACATGAATTCCAGCTCTGTCGCGATGTGGTCGGGTATATCTTTCTGGCCCGGGTCCATCTCGACTCCCGCGCTCCTGTAACGCTTGATCGCGTCGATGGTGGAGCTCCCCAGCACGGTCCTCTCGCTCTCGAGATAGGTCGAGCCGTACGGAGGGGCCAGGAGCTTAAAAGGCCCTATAAAGAGGGCTGAATAATCGATAAGGATGTCCTGGGCAGAGTGGGACGCGAGGGCTTCATCCATATTCTTTGCGAAAGGCACGGCTTCCCTGAGGACCGGCTCAAGCGCGGCAGCGAGATTTTTCGCAAGGCCCTCCTCCGCGAATTCATTGCCGGGCTTGCAATAACACGCCGACAACAGCCGGTAAACGTCCGACCTGTAAGCCTCATTCTGTATAAACTCATCCGTCAATTGCATTTAATCCTCCTTAACTTTATATTTCACACAAAGGCACAGAGACACAATTTCTTTTCTTTGTGTCTTTGTGTCTCCGTGTGAATTTCTTATTTTCTCATAGTCGAAAAAAAAGGGCAAGGCATGCGCCTTGCCCTTTTGAGAATCAATTACATCTTACCTGTTGCCGAAGTTACCTACATAGTAAGTATTCGGTATGCTCGCCGTCCCGATAGTTGAAGGGTTGACAAGCACAATCTTCCTGAGGTAGGTGTATTTCTTGTGCGCAAGCACCTTTCCGCCTGAAGGAATGGTCGTTACCAGCTCCCTCGCGGCGGCAGGACATGCGATTACGCAGTACGGCCTTCTCTCCCCGGCATTCTCCGTGCTTCCGAGAGAAGAGTCGTTAAGCCTGTGGTAACAGAGGTAGCATTTGTCGACGATATTCTTCCTTCTCACGTCATTAATCGGTGTCGGAGGAAGCCCTGCGCCTGCTGCTCCGGCAGCAAATTCCCACCTGTTCGCATAACCAGGGGCCAGATCGGACATGCTCACCTGTGACCTGACCTCATCCTCGGACCCTGTACAGGATGCGATATATTCGGTTGTGTCCTGCAGATACTGGAACGGCTCCTGAAGCCTGTCATATCCGCTGATTACGCTGAACTGCGCGTTGGCAGAATTAACGTCAAGGGCGCTGTAAGGGCATGCCCTCTGGCAGCGACGGCAGCCGTAACACCTTTCATCATCATGAAGGACAAACCCGCCGTTGGCTGCTGTGAGCTTGTACATTGCCTTTCTCTGTCCGCCGACGCAGTTTGTGTCAGCAACCGGCGATACCGGGCATGCGGCTACGCAAAGGGGATTTTCGCAGTGATTGCACTGAACAGGGAGCGCGGTCCACTTGGTGTACGGGAAGTACCCTGTTGTCTCTGTAATGTAGTCAGCCCTGTTATGGGTCTGGCCGGTCTGCCGTTTAGGGGTGTTGTTCCCTATCTTGCAGGCTATGCCGCAGGTGCCGCAGCCTACGCATTTTGATAAATCGACTTTCATTATATATTGGCTCATAGTTTTATCTCCTTACTTTTTTAATTTCTGCAGCCCCCTCCGGGGAGGGGACTGCAGGCAGTTTGTCTTATTAGATCTTCACGATCTTTACTCTTGTTACTCCGTTCCTCGCGGTGCCGCCGTTTATGCGCTCCCATTCCGCGGGAAGGATCTCATTGTTGTTGCCTCCGCCGCTGTTGGATGCGTTCCGTCCGTAGGCCCAGTGCCCCTGGCCGTAGGCCTTGGCAACTGTGCCGGCCCTGACGCCGTTCCAGACCTTTACCTTGCAGGTTATTCCTGTGGTCGGGTTCGACGGAGAGGTGATCTTTACAGTGTCGCCGTCTACAACTCCGATAACATACGCGTCGGCGGGATGTATCTTGATGACGTCCTTCCACTTCTCATCACCAGGGTCGTTTGACTTGAACTCATAGTACCACCCGCAGTTCTGGCTGCGGCCTTCACGGTTCAGCCTGGACTTGTGGTCGATGTAGGCATACGGATACTCAGCCGGATTCACGCCGCCCTTGTTGTAGAACGGGGACTCGTAATTCGGCAGGAACACATATTCCGGGTTCGCGTCGCCTGAGCCGACCTGCGTTGCAACGTCGTTGTAATTGCAGTCGTTGAGGATGTCGTAGAATGTTGAGTAGTTGGGTGTGACCTTCGTCTTGTATGAGGTCAGGGCCGTCAGGTGCTTTGCGCCTGAATTATAGAACTCCACCTTTCCGCTCGCCGTGCCGAAGGTTAAACCATTCCACGCAGCGCCGCGCCCGTTTGAATCAAAGTAGGTGCTGGCATAGGTTGCCTGGTAGATTCCATTGCCGGCTTCCTGATACGCTGAGATAGTTGTCATTGTAGCGCCGTTAATCTGGGTCCACAGGGTGTCTCTCGCGCCTGCGGTGCCTTTGGTGGCATGGTACTTATGGTGGATGTCCTCAAACGCAGAGGAATCAGCCCATACACCTAAAGTAGAAGCGCCGACCGCAGCAGGATATTCCGTCCTCAGGAAATTGAGGAGATTGGAGAAGCCCCATGTATTCAGGGCCTGCGCTAATTTCCACGGAAGCTCGGACTCAGGGTTCTTTGCATCAGGCCATACAGGGGAGATAACCGCATTATACAGGTTATGGTTTTTGTACATGCCGGACCTCTGATGGGTTGAGGACTTTACTTCAAGCCCTGTATGCTTTCCGGGCAGCACGATGTCCGCGAACATGCTGAATTCCGACGCATGCGTAGTGGCATGGACTACAAACGGAGGCGCGCCGTCGCTGGTAGTGCCTTCCGCGCTCCATGAGCTCATGTCTCCGCTTAATCCATCTTCCCATCTCTTGGTGCCTGTGCATGAAAAGACGAAATTGTTCATGGCCCCGAGGATGAACTTTGTCTCATACGGCGATTCATCCTTTATAGCATCTCCGGCCCTGTTGGTGGGGGTCAGTTTTCCGGGGGCATTGCCTTCTACTGTAGGCATACCTGCCTCCAGGCCTGACGCCACGTACTTTGTGATCTTCTGCTTGCCGGCGCCGGTTGTAGCCGTAGCGTCCTGATAAGTCGCGTAAGCCGGGATGTCTGAGGAATAGACGCTCGCCGACGGCTCTGCCTGGATCTCTCCGCCGATATGATCAAAGGAGCCCATCAGTCCGTTCAGGGCGATACATGCCTTTCCGTTATAATAACCGTTGGGCTGCATTGCAACGCCGGGGCCGAGCCATGAGATGGCCCTTGCCTTGTCGTCGTCAGCTTCGCCGACGCCTGCAAACTCTTCCGCCACCTTTATTATTGTAAGCGGGCTTATTCCTGTAACGCCTGCGGCCCAGGCCGGTGTCTTGTCTTTCAACACCATGTCCCACCATGTTACAAGACCCATTGTGCCGCTCTCGGCAACTGTGCCTACCACGGCATTGTTGTTGGCTGTGAATACAGTGTCGTCAAGTCCTACGAATGACTTGTTCCAGAGTCCGTTTACCAGTATATGATGCGCCATTGCCAGGGCCAATGCGCCGTCTGTTCCCGGCTTCACAGGAAGCCAGTAATGGGCCTTTGCCGCAGCGGTGTTAAGACGCGGGTCTACTGCAATGACCTTCATGCCCGCGTTTATCCTTGCGCCGAGCTTATGGATGGTGCCTGACACCAGCCTGTTTGAGGCTGTAGGGTCCACGCCCCAGAGGAGGAGACATCTGCAGTTGTCGATGTCATAGTCATCATAGCCGTACTTTCCGACTACGCCTTCCCTGCATATGTTCTCTGCCTCAGCGCATATGGAGCTGTGGCTAATACCGTTAGGCGACCCGTAAATCTTCGGGATGCCTGTATAGAGCGTGTCCCTGCCGTATGTATATCTTCCTCTGAAGTAAACATACTTATGGGAGTTGCCCGCAGCCCTCATTTGCAGCATCTTATCTGCCATTTCATCCATTGCAGAATCCCAGTCCACCGGGATAAAGCCCGGGTCTACTCCCCTGCCTTTCAGGGGGTTGGTCCTCCTCATCGGGACCTTTACCCTGTCGGCGTCATAGGCTTCCTGAAGGGCAAGTCTGGCCCTCGGGCATGCATTGCTTGCATCGCCGGTTGCCGCATCGCCTCTCTTTGAATACTTGTTGCCTCTTACGTCGATGGCCCTTGTAACGCCGCCTTCTGTCTGGGTCTTGACGTCTACAGAGCACCATGTCGTACAGCCGACGCATGTAGTCGGGATCCACCCGATTCCGTCTTCGGTCGCGTGCGCCTTAGAGGGCGTCAGTGTGTTGAGCACTGTGCCGCTCAGGGCCCCGGCAACGCCGATAGCTGCAGAGCCTTTAAGAAAATCTCTACGAGTAACTTTTATCATATCATTTCCCTCCTTAAGTTATTATTTTTTTACCTGGCCCTGTGACAATCCGTGCACATTGCAGAGCCTGAGTTGTCAGTCCTCAAAAAGTACACCTGGGTCTGGCCCTTACCTGTGTAGTTTTCAGTATCGTGGACCGAGTGACAGGTTGCGCATTCAAACTGGTCGTTGCCGCTTCCATATAATGGATAATCAGCTTGTGCGCCGTTTGCGTATTTTCTTCCTGAACCTGCATCGGTCGCAATCGGCGGAAAATCATTACCGTCATAGTCACTCGAAGGATTGTAAGTAAAACTTACCGGATGGTCATCCGTCATCCCTGTGCCGAGGTTTGTCCATGGAGACACGAAATTGTTTAAGTCGAGGTCGTAACTTGTATCAGGCACCGAGTAAACTCCCGGATAGTTTACAAGCTGACTCGCTACTCCGTTGTGACATATCATACAGAGTGTCGAAGGCGCCTGAAGGTTTGTTGCGGCAGTCGCGTCATATGTCGGGCTGTCATATAATCCATACGAAGTTGCGGCCTGCTGCCGGTTCCACAGCGGATAGTCGCCTGTTCCTGAGTGCGGGGTGTGGCACATAGCGCAGATTTCAAGACCGGTTCCGGCCTTCATGACGTTAACATCATGAGGTGTGCCTTCAATCCTCGCCATTGCGACTGATGCGAGGCCCATTACAAGCGCTGTCGCAATCAATATACGTATCATTTTTCTCATATTATTTCCCTCCTTGTTTTTTTCATCTCTTAAGCCTCCTGAAAAATTGTCTTTGCGTCTGTTTGGTTGATACCGCGTTTTTGGTCCCTACCACCTCCTTTCGAATTCATAATCCGTGTATGACCTCCTGTCATTCATGTAAAATCTGCCCGGCCCTCTTTTAAAGGGAGGGGGGATTAGTCCCCTCCCTTTATTTAAAAGGGGCCCCTGAGGTCCCTGTTTTGCGGCAGGACCTGCCGGCGCCCCTAACAGTAAAAGAGAAGCGGAAAGATTTTTCCATGCGGATTATCATCCTTATAAATTTCAGATTAACAATAAGACAGCGATAGTATTGCCCTCTAAGAAGGCAACTTCATTAAAGCAAAGGATGTGCCAATAAAAACTGCTTCGGAACCCCTTAAAAACAATGGTAAATTTTTGGACATCCATTGAAGCGACACTTTTCACATGGTGAAATCACCACCCCGGTTTCGTGATTTCACCAAATCAGCTTAAAAAAAGTTGAAAGTTAAAAAGTTAAGAGTTAGAAAGTTGCAACTTGCAAGCTACAAGTTGCGTATATCCTTAACTTTTCAACTTTTCACCTTTCCAACTTGATAACTTGTAACCTGTATGTAATTAATGGCATATTAATTGCTTGGTAAGCAGTTACAATAAAGGCAAGAGGCAAGAGCTATTAACTAACGAGGTAATATGACAAAGAGAATTCTTATAGTCGATGATGAGGCGTTGATACGCAGCGGCCTTTCAAAATGTCTTTCCAGTAACAACGCGGAAATAAGGACCGTTTCAACCGGCGCCGGCGCCCTTGACGAAATCCGCTCTTACCCTTACGACCTCTGCTTTCTGGACATCCACCTGCCGGACATAAACGGCCTTGACGTCATGAAAACCATAAAAGATTCCTCTCCTCAAACCAGGGTCGTTATCATGACTGCCCATCACGTAACCGATGATATGAAGAATGAGATTAAAAAATCAGCCTTCAGCTTTGTCGGCAAGCCCTTTGACCTTTCGCAGATCAAGACACTCGCGGAGCTGGCCCTTGGAGAAAAAGACCGGGGAGAAGACCGCGAAGCAGGCAGGCGGGACTTCAAGGAAGGCAGGCAGTTCATGAGAAAACCCCTTGAGGAAACAATAGACTATTTCGCGGGCGTGTTTGAAAAAGGGGAGCTGAAGCTGCTGGACCTTAAAGGAGACGTCATCGATATCAGCGACGGCGGGATCGGCATCAGAACAGACTACCCCCTGCAGACCGGCTACATGATCCGGTTCTCAGGTGAAACAGTCCGGTATGAGGTGGGGGTCGTCAAGTGGAGCATGCCTGCCGGCGACAATTCCTACAGGGCCGGCATCGAGTTCATGAAAAGATAGAAAAGGCAGGGCAGAGGGGATAGGGGGTAGGGACAAAATTCAAAATTCAAGAGCAAAAAAACAAGATTCAAAATTTGGCGCTTTCAAATTTTGAATCTTGTTTTTTTTGTAGTCACTACCCCCTCTGCCCTACACCCTTTCTTTCTACACCCTCTTCTTTAAAAACCGTCTCCCGGCAAGTAGCGCGCCCCCGATTACAAAGAGGACGGAGCTTACCGGCTCGGGGACCACGGGAGGGGCGGGAATTCCGGAAGCGGTTGCGGTAAAACCCGCTGCCAGGCCAAAACCGGTCACCCCGGATCCCACTATAACGTTATTATCATTAATATCATACGCGTACACGTCGCTCCAGCCTGACGGAAGCACTTCAGTATATTCTCCATTATAGTAGAGGAAACCCTTGGTCCCGGTGCCGTCACCGCCTTTTCCTACAATAGCTCCCTGACTGTTTATCCCCAGGGCCTCTGCCCATTCCCAGGTTGTGCCGATAACGGGCAGCAAAGTCGTATATGTGGAGCCGTCGTAGACAAAACCCTTTTGCGTTCCGTCAATGTCCGTACCCGAGCCCACTACATAACCGGAAGCGTTGATATCGTATATATTAACAGACGACCAGTTGTCCGGCTCCAGTGACGTTGATAAAAAACCCCCGGATTTTGTCCACATAAACCCTGTTGTATCGAAGCCGAAGGGATCGGATGTCCCGAATCCTACCACTACATTGCCGCTGTTAACCGCGGTTGCTTCGGAAAAAGACCATCCTGACGGCAATATCGTCGAGTATGCCCCATCATAATAAAATCCGGTCGGGTCGAACGCAGAGTCGCTGGTAAAGGCGGCCCCTACCACATTATTGCTGTCGTTGATATTATATGTCCAGGATGAACCCCAGCCCGTATCCAATAATTGCGTGAAACCGGTGCCGTCGGTATTCATCGTGAAACCGACGCTGCTGTATGTCGAGTTGTAGCCGGATGCTGCAATAACGTTGTTATTGTTGATGCTTGGATTGTCTCCAAACCAGACACTTTGAATTGAATACATCTGCGAAGGAAGCAGCTCGGTATAACCTGAGCCGTTGTAAGTAAAGGCCTTATACCCGTAATCAGTGTTATCGACGCCCGAGCCGATAACGATTCCGCTGTCGTTAATGCCATAGGCTTCTCCACCGTTCCAGAGGTCCTCGGCATTAGGCCAATTCGGCAGTACCGGCTCGTCATAACTGCTGATACCGATAGCCGCTTCCGATATGGCAGGCACGGCAAACAAACAGATTATAAAGCTTAAGACCATGAGTATTGATAAGTTTTTTTGCGCAACGTCTTTTAACATGATTTAAAACCTCCTCTTTATTTTATCTATCTGAAAACTGCGTTTACAGTTCCACCTGAAGATATATTTACTTTTTACATATCAAGATTTGTGCCAGAGAAAGGACAGTTGCCTGTAAATTTATTTTACTTATAAATCAAAGGATTGAGAATTGAGGGTCAAAAAGGCAGCCTGGTGAAATAACCAAAATATGTAACTTGTCACAAATATGTGCCATTTTGTGTCTGACACAATAAAGACTTATTCAATTCCGAATTTCTTTATCTGATACCGTAAAGAATCATAGCTTATATGAAGGAGCTTTGCCGCGAGAGACCTGTTGTTCCCGGTCCTCTGAAGGGCCTGCATTATAAGGTCTTTCTCAAGCTCATCGAGAGACACGCCCTCGTCCGGGAGCACGCATCTGTGAGTCGTCTGGCAGGTAGTCCTTGAAGTTTCCAGGGGCAGTTGTAACGGCCCGACCAGTTCGGTATTTTCCAGCACTACCAGCCTTTCAACAACGTTCTTCAGCTCCCTGACATTGCCGGGCCATGTATAGGAAAGAAGGATTTTTTCAGCCTCCGGGGAAAAACCTTTCGGGCTGCTTTTTTTGTATTCGGAAGTAAAGTGCGAAAGGAAATGACGCGCGAGGGTGAGTATGTCCTCTTTCCTTTCCCTCAACGGCAGTATATGCAGGGAAAAGGTATTCAGCCTGTAAAATAAATCCAGCCTGAACTCTCCTTTCCCCACCGCGTCCTGAAGCTCCCTGTTCGTGGTGGCTATGACGGTGACCTCTATCGGTATCTCCTTTTTCCCGCCTATGCGCCTTATGGTCCTTTCTTCAAGCACCCTGAGGAGCTTGCTCTGAAGTCCCATTTTCATGTCGCCTATCTCGTCAAGGAGAATGGAGCCGCTGTTTGCAAGCTCAAAGAGTCCCTTTTTGTCCGCCCTCGCGTCCGTAAAAGCGCCCTTTTCATAGCCGAAGAGCTCGCTCTCAAGGAGGGTCTCCGGCAGGGCCGTGCAGTTGATGGTTATAAAAGGCGCGCACCTGAGCGTGCTGTCGCTGTACAGCAGAGAATGGACGAACCTCGCCATAAGCTCCTTTCCGGTGCCGCTTTCTCCGGTGATGAGCACTGTCGAGACGCCGGCAAGGGCAATTTTCTCGGCCTTATCCCTCAATTCTTTTATAATCCTCGATTCGCCGATAAGGTCCTTTTTGAAGGTGTCCAGATATACCTTCCTCAGGTAATCAACCTCGTTTTTAAGCTGCCCTTTCTCGAAAATCTTCTCTATGACGATCTTTACCTCCTCTATATTCAGAGGCTTTGTAAGATAATCCGTGGCCCCGAGCTTCATGGCCCTGACCGCGGTCTCGGCCGAATCGTCTGCCGTGAGCATTACGACCTCAGTTTCTATTTCCCTGTCTTTTATCTCCTGGAGGATGTCCAGCCCGTTGGAATCCGGGATGTTTACGTCAAGCATGACAACATCAGGAGACCAGGAGCGTATCTTCTCAAGCGCCCCCTCCGCGCAGGTCTCCGCCATTACTTCATAGCCCTGCTTTTTCAGGGACCTCGTAAGCATCGAAACAATAAGCTCCTCGTCGTCAAGGAGAAAAATTTTACCTTTGCTCTTCACTTTCTTTCCTGACCGGCAAGACTATCCTGAAAACAGTCCCTTTGCCTTTTTCGCTCTCCACGCTTATAACGCCTCCGTGCTCTTCTATTATACGCCTTGTAATAGCGAGCCCCATTCCCGTGCCTTTTGATTTTGTCGTAAAAAACGGCTGGAATATCTTGTTCAGCGCCTCCCTGCCGATCCCTTTGCCTGTATCGGCTATTTCAATCCCGATGGCCTTCCCTTCAAGGCGGCGCGAGGTGCCAATAGTCAGGGTGCCCCCTCCGGGCATGGCGTCGACCGCGTTCAGCAGCAGGTTGAGGAACACCTGCTGGAGCTGCATCTGGTCCGCCATTATGATCGGGATGCCTTCATCGAAATTCTTTACAACCGCAACAGCTTTCGGGCCGCCCCCGAAGGAAACTGACGGGAGCTTGATCGAGAAAGCCATGCATATCTCAATGATATTATTTATATTCGAGGGAGTAAACTGCGGCACCGGTGGTTTCGCGAAATTAAGAAGTCCCTTTAACAGGGCCTCTATGCGCCTTACCTCGCCGACGACCTGTAATAAAACTTTCCTGTCTTCTTTTGAAAGACTGGAGTCTTCAGATAAGACCTCCATCGACACCTTGATGCCGGCCAGGGGATTTTTTATCTCGTGGGCCAGCCCCGTGGCTATCTCCCCGCACACCTTTAACTGCTCTGTCCTCTGCATGTTTTGAATCTGCTCTTTCAGGGAGCCTGCCATCTCGTTGAATGAAGCGGCGACTTCGCCGAACTCGTCCTTCAGCGATTCGACCCTGTAATCCAGGTCTCCGGATTTTAATCTCCGCGTAGCGTCAAGGATTGTATGAAGCGGGGCTGTGACCGCCCTTATAAAGATCATGGAAAGGATGGCCGCGAATACAGGCCCGAGGGCCAGGACAATATAAAGCGTGCTCTTTGTGTCCGCTATCTTCTGCAGGGCCACGTTGGTCTTCTCGTCAAGCCTGGTGCTCGTCATCGTTATCATGCTGTTGACCTCTGTTATAAGGTCTTCTCCGATCCGGAAGGCATTGTCCACTTTCATGCTCGACGCGCCGTCCGCGTATAAAACTCCCGACACTGCTTTTTTGTATTCGCGCGTATGGTCCTTTAAATCAACAAGCTTCTTCTTCACGTTCTCGACGTGGTGACAGTTAAAACAGGCGTCAGCCACTTCAGCCATGCTGTTGACGGTGGTCAATATGGCTTTATTGTCCCGCTCCCGCGACTTCAGGTCGGTCTGCACCCGCGCGATATGTATGAGCAGATGCTCCCTGAGTATCTCGATCTGGTGGAGTTTTACAAGGTTGTCAAGCCTCGATGTAGTCGTCTCGATGTTTATGATCACGTAAACAGTCGCCAGAAAAAAGGAAAGGGTAAAGAGTGATAACCCGATTATTATTTTTTTCTTCATTTAAGCAGAGCGTCCAAAGGGTTCTGCAATTATTCAGAGAAGCTTTTTCTTTAAGAACATCCAAAATCTGCTGATGCCCTATATGCAGCCCGTCGAAA
>QZKO01000013.1 GCA_003599505.1 Nitrospiraceae bacterium
ATCCACAAGGCCGGAGGCCCAAAGATCCTTGAGGAATGCATAAAGATCGGCGGATGTGAGACAGGCGAGGCGGTTATAACTACCGGGGGAAATCTCAAAGCAAAATATGTGATACACACGGTTGGCCCTGTTTACAGGGACGGCCTCCACAATGAACCGAAGCTCCTTGAGAATGCCTATAAGAACAGCCTGATACTGGCTTCATCCAGAGCCATAAAGAGCATCGCATTTCCATCCATAAGCACCGGAGCATACGGATATCCACTGGAAGACGCCGCGGAGATCGCCCTTAAGACCGTAATAGGCTATCTCAGGGAGCATGCGGATATAGAGTCGGTCCGTTTTGTATTGTTCGGGCAGAAGACTCTTGAGGTTTATGAAAAGAAATTAAAAGAACTCATATCCCCCAGTCGATATGCATAGCTTTAGTTCTTCCTTCTCCTGTCAGTTTACGGTATACATATGCGTAAGCGATCATCGAGGTAGGGACCGTTGCGAACAGACCGACAAGAAAACACAGCGCTCCCGCCACATTTATAAGTCCCAGCAGTAAACCGAACAGGAACAGGTCCCATTTCGCGCCGGTTGTCGCTTCTGCGCTTGCCTTCAGGGCCTGCACCGGCCCAAGACCTTTGTCGACAATGAAATATGGAAAGAGGCTGAACTTCACTCCCCATACGACCCCGGGGATTATCAGAAGCAGTATTCCTCCGAGGATGATCAGGAAATAAAGGACGGAGCCCGTTACAAACGTTACGAGGATGTCAAATGAAGAAAGCAGGTCGTCCAGTTGCCCCTTTATGCCGTCACAGAATTTGAGGCTTATCTTGATCAGACCCATCTGCACCACAAAACCGAGGAGCCAGCCGGTCACGTAAAGCGCATAACTTACAGGAGGGAAGTCGCTGCGCGCATATCCGGCAATAAATCCCGGCAGGTTTTCGATCAGGAAGGCAATGATAAGGAGGACAATGAGAAATCCCAGGTTGTTCTTCATGGCGTCCCACCCGAATTTTATCGCCTCCTGCATTGAAAACCTTTTTTCACCCATTGTCTGTCCTCCGGAAAATTATTTTTGTAACTTTATCAGTATGGGATTGTTATGTCAAATTATTTTCAGCATTCCTTGAATTCTTTAATATTTTCTGGTAACGTTAGCCTGTCACGGTCCAATAGAAAGACGGGAGCAACTATGACATTACCGGTAAAAAACATCTCCGCCAGGCTTGGTTGTGCGCTGTGCGCCGCGCTCTTCGCCCTTGTTTTTTCTTCATGCGCGAGTGTCCCGACCACGGAAAACATCAATCAGTCCGAGGCGCACAGTAAAATGGGTTTTTCCTATTTTAACAACGGGCAGCTCAGCGAGGCGTTCGCTGAATTTCAGAAGGCGGTCATGCTGAATCCCGATAATAAAGAAGCGCTGTTTCAACTGGGGTACCTCAGCACTCTTTTTAAAAAATACGATGAGGCCATATCGTATTATAAACGCGCGATATCAGCGGCCCCGGATTATTCCGAGGCTATGAACAATATCGGAGTCATTTACCTTGCAATGGAAAACTGGGACGAGGCTGTCAGATATTTCAGCGACGCGTTAAAAAACCCCCTCTACCGCTCCCCTGAAAAGGCTTACTCAAATATGGGATACGCTTATTACAGGAAAGGTGAATATTCCATGGCGGAAAAGTTACAGAAAGACGCGCTCATCAGGAACCCTCTTTCCCCTGTGGCGATCTACAGACTGGGCCTTGTTTACGTAAAGCGCGGTGACGACCAGTCGGCTATAGAAGAGTTTAAAAAGGCGATCGGCATCATGCAGGATGACATGGACTCTCACTGGGAGCTGGCGCATGCCTATCTCAGGACCGGTGAAAGGAACAGGGCGCTGGAACATTTCAGGATAATCGCGGAGAAAGACCGTGATATCGGCAGGAGCAGGGAAGCGCTGGAATATCTGGAACTGATTAAATAATTTTTTGATGGATTCAAATGGATACCCCGGGGATTATTTTAAAAACAGAACGGGAAAAACAAAAGAAATCCCTTGAAGAGATTGCCGGCTCCCTGAAGCTGAACATAGAATACCTCAAGGCAATCGAAAATGAACAATACCAATTGATCCCCGCTGAAATTTATACAAAGGCCTACCTCCGTTTTTATGCCGGGGCTCTTGGACTTGATTGTGATTCCATCATGGGTCTGTATCAGAAACAGATAAACGTCCCTCCCGTCCGGAAGCCGGCACAGCCGGAAGAGAAAGAGAAGGAAGCGGTCTTCCCGTATAAACCCGCTCTCATTATAGCGTCTGTCGTTTCCATCGCTTTACTGTTGATTATTATCGTAAAGCACAGAGAACCGGATATAGCGCCCGTGCAGGGTACGAAGAAGCCGGTGGTCGCGGAAACAGAGGAGGTGAAGCCGGAAGAAGAATCTCCCGCGTTGGAAGCGCCTTCAGTCACCGGAATAAAAGTTCCGGAAATAAACGGGGAAATCCCGGGGACTGAGAAAACCGGGGTAACGGAGGAACAGACGGCGCCCGCTGCGGGGGAAGTAAAAAGATTGTCCCTCGAGATCAGCGTAACGGATACGGCCTGGATATCTGCCGGCATTGACGGCGATAAGCCGAAGGAATGGCTTCTGAAAAGCGGAGAAAAAATATCACTGTCGGCGTCGGAGAAATTTGTAGTTAAAACAGGCAATGCCGGCGGCACGAGGGTAATATTCAACGGGCAGGATATAGGCCCGGTCGGGGAGAGGGGCGAGGTTATTGAGATCGTTTTGCCTGAAGGCGGGAAAAAGCAGTATTGACAAACATACAGGCCTCTGGTATCTTTCAACGTAACCGTTTTTTTAGCATTTAATTTTCACGAACGAAAGGAGGGAACGTATGTCAAAAAGCGAACTGATTGACGCGGTGACAAAAGGGGCCGGTATTTCAAAGACCGCTGCCGGAAAGGCCATTGACTCGTTTGTCGACGGAGTTGCAAAAACGCTTAAAAAAGGCGGCAAAGTAACTCTTGTCGGGTTCGGGACCTTCTCCGTCTCCAGAAGAAAAGCGAGAAAAGGCCGCAATCCGAGGACCGGAGAAGAAATTAAAATCCCTGCAACAAAAACCCCGAAGTTTTCCGCGGGCAAGGCCCTCAAACAGGCAGTAAAATAGCACTCTTAAATCTCAAGGAGTTCCACGGCGTAGGGGGGCTCCTTGAAGACATTCCTCTTTTTTGATTAAAGATATTGCCCCGTTTATTCGAAATATTCAGTATGTCTTACGGTGTCACCATAATTGCCTCCGTTGCAATGGTGGCAGTCGCATCGGCCTTTGGATATCTTATTAACCGTATCAGGAACGCTTCGATGCGGATTAATTGCCGGACCAGAGAACTCAAAGATACTTCAATCAAGCTGGAGAAAGAGATCAAAGAGAGAAAAATGGTTGAGAAAAGGCTGGGCATCATATCCGGAGA
Organism: Nitrospiraceae bacterium; assembly: GCA_003599505.1. Lineage (GTDB taxonomy): Bacteria > Nitrospirota > Thermodesulfovibrionia > UBA6902 > UBA6902 > SURF-23. The sequence continues at coordinate 3,465 of QZKO01000013.1, forward strand.
ATGGAGGATGACTTTTGATTCCACCCAGGATGTGATGGTGATGCTGAATGCAAGGCTTGATGTAATCAGGGCAAATGCAGCGTCAATCATTTTATTTGAAAGGGGGTTCCACGCCATGATCGGAGCGCCCGTAAGCGAACTGTTCAGCCATATTCAATTGCCTGTGGATATGGAGGCTTTAAAGAAAGTTTACGATACAAAGAACCGTGAAGCCCGTGTCATATTTTATCCCGGGAAAAACAGATGGCTTGACGTCTCGGTCGACCCTATTCTTGACAGCTCCGGAAATGTATCGGGGTCGGTGCTTGTCATACGGGACATCACGGATATAAAAACGATGCAGGAGCAGCTCTTGCACGTGCAGAAGATGGATTCGATCGGACGACTTGCCGGAGGTGTGGCTCATGACTTTAATAACATATTATCGGTTGTCATCGGTTACAGCGAGCTGGCCCTCAAGGAGTTGCCGGAGGGGAGCATTATTCATGACCATATTTCCGCCATACGCGGCGCCGGCGAGAAAGCAGCGGCGCTGACAAAAAAACTTCTTGCGTTCAGCCGAAAGCAGGTCCTGGACATGAAGGCGGTGAATATGACCCGTGTTATCGGGAATATGACGAAAATGCTGGAGCGTTTAATACCTGAGAATATCACGTTAATATTTGAAGCCGGGACAGGGGACCAGCAGGTGCTGGCAGATCCCGTGCAGATGGAGCAGATATTGATGAACCTTGTTGTAAATGCCCGCGACGCTATGTCCGAAGGAGGTTATCTGACAATCAGCACTGCCGGGGTTGTGTTTGACGAAGATCAGGCTTCGGACAAGGCAAATCCGGCGCCCGGCGGGTATCTGCGGTTATCAGTAAAAGACACGGGAATCGGGATGAGCAGGGAAGTCCAGGACAAGATATTTGAACCTTTCTTCAGCACCAAGAAAGTCGGGGAAGGAACGGGAATGGGTCTTGCAACGGTTTACGGCATTGTCAAACAGCACAATGGTCATATCGATGTTCTGAGTGAGCAGGGTAAAGGCTCCACTTTTTCGATTTACTTTCCTGTAACTGCGGGAGAGACAGAAGAAATCGCAGGGACTAAAGCTGAAGGCGCGGTAACCGGAAAGGAGACGATACTTGTGGTCGATGATGAGCCTCTTTTAAGAGATATAATCGCGGGTATGCTTGCGCCGTTAGGATACGAGGTTTTTGAAGCCGGGTGCGCTGAAGAGGCGCTTAAGATAAGTGAAGAGTATGCAGGCAGTATAGACCTTCTGCTGACAGATGTAATAATGCCGGGAATGAACGGGAAGAAACTTGCTGATATCATGATCAAACGTTACCCCGGGATAAAGGTGATTTTTATGTCAGGATATACGGACGATGTCATTGCCCGTCACGGGGTTCTCGATGAAGGGATAGTTCTCATTCAGAAACCCGTCGCTGAAAAGGTCCTGACAGGCAGGATAAGAGAAGTTCTGGATTCGGACAATCAGCGGAAACCGGCCTGCGCCGGACTGGAAAGCCCGCGCGAAATATCTGTATTGCTTGTTGATGATAATAAAGACATACGGAGGCTCATAAAGGCTTTTCTGAAGGATTGCAGTTGTCGGATAGATACTGCTGAAAATGGTGAAATCGCAGTCCGAAAATGCGTAATGCGGGAATATGATCTCATTCTCATGGATATGCAGATGCCTGTGATGGACGGGCCTTCAGCAATAAGGGATATCAGGAAGCGCGAAAGGGAAAAGGGGTTACGGCAGGCAACGGTCATTGCGCTTACAGGCAATGCAGATCCGGAAGACATATCAGTCTGTCTTAAGGCGGGAGCCTCTTTTTATCTTGAGAAACCGGTATCAAAGGACGTGCTTGTCAAGGCAGTTTTTTCCTGTGAAGCGCCGGAACATCACCACGCCGACCGGGACAAGAAAGAGGGCAGTGAAAAGATGGTTGCAACGATAGAAGAGGAGCTGAAGGACCTGATTCCTGAATATATGGAAGAAAGGCAGAATGACATTAATAGAATGCTGAAGGCATTGGAGACTCAGGACTATGAAGCAGTCCGGATTTTGGGTCATACCTTGAAAGGTTCAGGCGGAGGGTATGGCTTTGGTCCCATAACGGATATTGGATTGCAAATTGAAGAAGCCGCCAGGCAGGGAAATCGGAAAGACGTCGGAAGATGGATCAATGAACTTTCATATTACATTGACAACGTGGAGGTTCTATATAGGAAGACATCAGGACCGTGATTATCAGCGCCGGTTTTTTCCCTGATTTGCACACCAACAGTTGCTTGCAATTACAAGAAGAAGAGTTAGGGAAATCCCTTATGTAACAAAGATATTCCCTTAAGTTAAGGCCGGAAAATGCCGATATAATCCATAACATAGGACTAAGGTGTTGTATGAGTGTAGGAGGGGAAATGGATAGACTAAGGACGTTAATTGTTGAGGACGACATCAGTATCCAGAAGCTTTACGACAGAGGGCTCCCGAATGAAACTTTTGAGAAACAGTTCAGTAAAAACGGAGTTGATGCCCTGTCACGGTATGAATTGTGGAAGCCCGATATTATCATTCTCGATATCTTCCTGCCTGAAATGACGGGGTATTCAATTCTCAGGAAAATACGCAAGGAATATGGAGATTCCGACACTATAATTATAATGTCTACCGCCCTTAAACAGGGCGAACATATATGGGATTGCATTCAACTTGGAATTCAAGGATATATTGTCAAACCGTTCAGATTCAAAACTATCGGCACAGAGGTGATTAAATGCTATCAATCAGCAGGCAAGAAAATGACAGATATCAATGAAGCAATCAGGCAGGCGCTTTACTGAATCTTATGCCGGGAGAACTTTCTGCTTCTAAGCAAACGTCATCTGCAGTCGCTGTATCGACGTCGATAAACCCGTCTTAGGGTTGACTTCAAGGACAGCGCAGGAAAGCATGGTCCCGCCTTTTGCCGTTTCAAACCGGGTAGGTATCTGGGTGAGAAATTTCTGTATTATCTGCTCTTTTTTTACTCCGATAATCGAGTCCGTCGGCCCGGTCATCCCGATGTCGGAAATAAAAGCCGTACCCTTCGGCAGTATTTTTTCGTCAGCGGTCTGGACATGGGTATGCGTGCCGATTACCGCGCTGACTTCTCCGTCCAGAAACCAGCCGAGGGCCGCTTTCTCGGAGGTGGCCTCGGCATGGAAATCAACAATGATTACCGCGGCCTGTTTCCTGAGCGCCGCGACTTCTTTTTGAGCGGTCCTGAACGGGCAGTCCATCTGCGACATAAAAACCCTCCCTGAAAGGTTGAGCACCGCGACCTTGTCTCCTGAAGAGGCGTTCAGGACGATACTGCCGGAACCGGGGACATCAGGAGGATAATTGGCAGGTCTCAGCAGACGGTTTTCCTTTAATATGTATGTGAGCGCCTCCTTTTTATCCCAGATATGGTTTCCTGAAGTCAGCACATGGACGCCGAGGGCAAACAGCTCCCCGCCTATGGACTCCGTTATCCCGAACCCGCCCGCGGCATTTTCACCGTTTGCGATAACAAAATCAATCTTTAACTTGCCGACAAGGTCGGGAAGACCTTCTCCCAGCGCCTTTCTTCCAGGGTTGCCGACGATGTCTCCGATGAATAATATTTTCATAACCCTTTTTTATTTCGCGTATTCCACAAACCGGGATTCCCTGATTACGGTCACCTTGATCTGTCCCGGGTATGTAAGCTCCGTTTCGATCTTTTTCGCGAGGTCGCGGGATATCTTGGCGCATAATATATCGTTCACCTCTTCAGGTTTTACGATAATCCTGACTTCTCTTCCGGCCTGGATCGCGTAAGACCTGTTCACGCCTTCCACTGATGTCGCTATCTGCTCGAGCTTCTCGACACGTTTTACATAATCGGTCATTGTCTCTTTCCGCGCCCCGGGTCTTGCCGCGGAAAGCGCGTCAGCCGCGGCTATAAGAGACGCTTCAACGGTCATTGGATCTCCTTCGCCGTGATGCACCAGAATGGCATTGACTACCTTCGCGTTTTCTCCGTGCTTCTTCGCGACGTCAGCCCCTATTGACTGGTGAGAGCCTTCGACTTCGTGATCGATGGCTTTTCCAATGTCGTGCAGTATGCCGGCCCTTTTCGCGAGCCGCTGGTCCACCCGGAGCTCTCCGGCCATCACGCTCGCCAGGTACGCGACTTCCCTTGAATGCTGCAGCACGTTCTGCCCGTAGGAGGTCCTGTATTTCAGTCTCCCGATCAGCCTGACCAGTTCATGGTGCAGGCCGTGCAGGCCGAGATCAAAAACGGCCTTTTCTCCCTCTTCCTTTATGGTCGCCTCGATTTCCTTTTTGACTTTTTCTACGATCTCTTCAATCCGGGTGGGATGTATCCTTCCGTCCGTAATAAGACGTTCGAGCGATATCCTCGCTATTTCCCTCCTCACCGGATCAAAACATGACAGGATAACGGTTTCAGGGGTGTCGTCAACAATAAATTCCACCCCGGTGGTTGCTTCAAGGGTCCTGATATTCCTGCCCTCCCTGCCGATTATCCTTCCCTTCATCTCATCGTTCGGGAGGCTTACCGTGGAGATCGTGTTGTCGCTGACATATTCGCTCGCGTAGCGCTGGATCGCCAGACTCAGTATCTCCTTCGACTTCCTGTCCGCTGTTTCCTGGACTTCATCTTCAATACGCTTCGCGATCTTCGCGGCCTCAAATCTCGATTCTTCCTCGACACGCTTCAGCAGCTCTCCGCGCGCCTCTTCAACTGAAAGGCTGGAAATCTGGGCAAGGACCTCGTTCTGTTTTTTCAGGAGCGCCTCATAGTTCTGCTCCTTTTCCTGTAACCCCTTCTCCCTGTTGCTCAGCTCCCTGTCTTTTTTGTTGAAGAAGTGTTCTTTCTTGTCAAGCTGTTCAATCTTCCTGTCAAACATTTCCTCTCTCTGGCGGAGTCTCTTGTCGAGCAGGTTCAATTCCGAACGCCGCTCCTTTAATTCCTTTTCAGCCTCCGCCTTTATGCGGAGGACCGTGTCCGAGGCCTCAAGCTGGGCTTCCCTTTTAATATTGCCCGCTTCTTTTTCAGCGTTTTGCAAAAGCCTCTTCGCGTCTTCTTCTGTCTCTTTGCTTTTTTTGCTTGTGCTTATTTTGAAGTACAAAAACGACAGAACGAAACCGGCGACAAGTCCCGCAGCGAGCGCAATAGTGATATTCATCATCTGCTCCTCCTTTTACTTAACCTTTTCTTGAAAATTTTTTCGTATCCCTGGTCAGACGGAAAAAAGAAAATCTTATTGTTGGTCATGTACTGCTGGTCCGTGTAATGTCCTTTGAAATTGTGGGGATATTTATATCCGGCGCCTGAGCCGAGGCGGCCGGCCCCTTTATAATTCGCGCTCTTCAGATGCGCGGGCACGGGAGATAACCTTTCCTCCCGTACGATCGAGAGCGCGTTATCTATCCCCTTTAATGAAGAATTGCTTTTGGGCGCCATCGCAATATATATCGCGGCCTGTGCCAGGGGGATGCGTCCTTCGGGCATGCCTATGGATTCAACGGCGTGAAAAGCGGCAACAGCCACTTCGAGCGCCCTCGGGTCGGCGTTCCCCACGTCTTCGGACGCGCATATAACGGTCCTCCGCGCGATAAAGAGGGGGTCTTCCCCGGCCTCGATCATCTTTGCCAGCCAGTAGAGCGCGGCGTCCGGGTCCCCGCCCCTCATGCTTTTAATGAAAGCCGAGATCGTATCATAATGTTCATCTTCGCTGTAGTAGAGCGACTTTTTCTGCAGGACTTCTCTTGCGAGCTGCAAATCAAAGACGGAGCGTCCGGCGCTTTTCAGCATCAGAAATCCCATTTCGAGGGCGTTCAGCGCCCTCCTCGCGTCACCCTCAGACATGGACGCGACAAAATCCTCTGCGTCGCCCTCCAGTTTTATGTCATATTCACCAAGTCCGTTGTCCCTGTCTTTCAGCGCCCTTTCAAGCAGGGTCTTTATCTCGGATTCCGTCAAAGGGAAAAACTGAAAGATCATGGACCTTGAAGAAAGCGCGGGTATTATGGAGAAGAACGGGTTTTGAGTTGAGGCGCCGATCAGGGTGACAATGCCGTTTTCAACGTCAGGCAATAACGCGTCCTGCTGCAGTTTGTTAAACCTGTGGATCTCATCGATGAAAAGGATGGCCTTTTCCGCGCTCCTTGCCTCCCTTAACGCCTCCTTGATATCGCCTATTCCGGAAGTGACGGCATTGAGCGCGATAAAGCGGGCCCTCGTCCTGCCGGCTATTATATGCGCAAGCGCGGTCTTGCCTGTTCCCGGCGGCCCGTATAATATGAGTGAAACTATAGAATCGCTCTCTATCGCTTCTCTCAGAGGTTTTCCCCGGCCGAGTAAATGCGGTTGTCCGATAAATTCTTCGAGATTCCCGGGCTGCATTCTCCACGCAAGAGGCGCTCTTTTCACTGTCTTAAGCAGTTCCATTTGTTCTCGGGGAAATTCCCCGACCTCCGGTGCGCGGCGTGCGATGACAGCGAATGGCTTCGGGACAGAATGGTCTTCTTAGATAAGAGGCAGGATTAATCTATAGAATTATAATTCTTTTTCTCTGACCCCGCCCGGATAAACCGGCAGCAAGACTCTTTCAGTATCTGAAAGGCTATAAAAAATCAGATGATCTTTACGGTGTCCTGTAATCCGACTTGTTTCTATATAGTTATCCATGCCAGAAAAACCTGAACTGTCAAAAGCTTATTTTGTCCCGCACCCGCGAGTTAATAAGGACCCACCTTGCCGTGAGGAAAAAAAACTTTGATCCCTGTTTACACAGGTGGGCGCCTTGAAAGCAAGATCAGGCAGGTCCCTTCCATCAGGGCGCACAACACTTGCTTTACGCCGGCTCCCGAAAATTTCCAAATGTCGGAACAAGTTCTTTTTCCAAATCACCAACAAGGCAGGCTGCCTCCTTGTTTTTATCTTTTTATAACAGAAAAGCCGGTTGTTAATCAAGTTAATTATAAACATGAACGGCTTTTGGCGCGCCCAGAGGGAGTCGAACCCCCAACCTACGGATTCGTAGTCCGGCGCTCTATCCAGTTGAGCTATGGGCGCTATTTCTTTACTTGTTGATTCCTTCTTTTAATGCCAGCGTAAAACGCTCGTGCTGGAAGGGATGCATCATCTGGAGCTCCTTGCGGGACCAGAGCCATCCCCACTTTTTCCCCGGTTCAGGGAAAATCTGTTTGCCGTTTTCATAAATAACCACTCCAACGGCAGGGTTATTCAGGTCACCGGAGGCTGATGTAATCGTGTCTCCGGCCATCTTGAAGTCCGGGAGAAACGGACCGACCTTGACAGTCAGGTTTGAATCAGGTATCTTTACCTCTCCGTTGATAGGCGCGGAAAGCTCCTGTTTACTGTTCTTTGCCTTGTCTTCAATAATAAATCTTACCGCAGACCAGCGTTCTTTAACTTCCTGGGACACGACTACCTGGAATTCAACTTTGGGTCCCGACGCTCCATGACCCGGCGCGGGGGGTTGCGGCATCGGAGAATCTATAATGGGCCCCTCCGGAACAGCGCTATGCTGCATGGTCTGCTGCGGAACAGCCTCAGGTTTCGGCTGTTCTTCTTTTTTCTTGCATGACGCCGCGGTCAGCATCATCATGCCTGCTACCAGCACTGATAAAACTTTCTTCATTCTTCCTCCTGCGTTCAGTTTATGTGTTAGTGGCGGAGAGGCAGGGATTC
>QZKO01000057.1 GCA_003599505.1 Nitrospiraceae bacterium
CTTCGACCAGCTCGGCCACCTCTCCAAGCTATAAGCTAATAGCTGTTAGCCATCAGCTATTGAATATACCCAATTAGCGATTATTTTGTAAACACGGCGCGGGGCGGTTATTACAAATAGGGGTGGGAATTAAACGGCATGGCATTCCCGTGCGTCCACCGGGGAATACATCGGAAACCTGCCATTACTGACCGATAAGCTTTTTAATCGTCTTCTTCAATTCTGCCAGGTCGGACGATTTTACAATGTATGCCTCGGACGCCCAGACGGCGAAGTCGTCCCTGTAATCATATGCTGTAGACATAATAATCGGAATGTTCGGACGCTGCTCTTTCATTTTTCGCAAAAGACTTATCCCGTCTATGTCGGGCATCAGTATATCGAGAGTCACAATATCGGGGTCCTCTTTTGCAAAGGCTTCCATTGCTTCTTTCCCGGTAGTCGCGATAATTACCTCGTAACCTTCATCTTCAAGCTCTTCCTTATAAAGACGCTGTATGTTTAAGTCGTCATCAACAACAAGAAGTTTCATGTGCTTCTCCTTTCATGTATTTATAAATTTGCATGTTTGGTCATCGCGCTTCAAGGGGCAGATAAATTCGGAAAGAAGTGCCGCAGCCCCAGGCGCTTTCAACTTTTATTTTACCGTTATGCTCCTGGATAATCTTGTGTGTCACAGCGAGACCCAGCCCCGTACCCTGGGGTTTGGTTGTAAAGAACGGGTTAAAGATGTTCTTAAGGTCTTCAGGTTTGATCCCGCAGCCGGTATCCGAGAGCTCGATTACCGCTTCATTATCTTCTATCCCCGTCTTTATGGTGATTGTTCCGTGTTCCGTGGCCTGGGAAGCGTTTGTGACAATGTTCAGCAGGGCCTCTTTTATCCTGTCAGGGTCTATGGCTGAAATCAAAGAATCGCCGGAGAGCTCTTTTACCAGAGTGTTCTGCCTTTCACTGATCAGGGGCGAGACGAAACCAATAACATTGTCCACCAGCTCATTGATGTCCACCCTTGCCCTGTTGATCCTTGAGCTCTTTACAAAGCCTAAAATCTCCTTCAGGATATTTTCGAGTCTTGTGACTTCGTTCACGATGATCCTTGCGTATTCCGCGGTGTCATCCGACAGCTTTTTCTCAAGCCTGCGGGCGAACCCTCCTATGGAGATGAGGGGGTTCCTTATTTCGTGCGCCACCCTTGCGGCCAATTCACCGAGGGCCGCCATTCTCTCGGAATGCGTCACCCGCTCCCTGAGAGTCCGCAGCTCTGTTATATCACGTGATATATGGACGGTCCCAGCTATATTGCCCGTGGAGTCCATTATGGGTGAATTGGAAACGACAAAGGTCGCCCCGAGATACGGGTCTTCTATCTCTCCGACAAAAGACTTCCTGAATTTCACGGACTTGGCATGAGGACAGGCCTCCCACGGCTCACTGGTACCGTGAAATATTTCATAGCACTTTTTCCCCACGATCTCCTCTTCGGGTTTGCCTATCCTTTTGACGACAGCCTGGTTGATGCGCCTGATCGTGAAATCATTGTCGGTAAAATACACCATGTCCGATATGGATTCGAAAATATTTTTCAGCTCGACCCTGGCAAGGGACTCGTTTTCAAAGAGTCTCGCGTTTTCGATGGCGGAAGCGATGTGACTTGAAAAACCCATCAGGAACTGAAGGTCTTCGTCTCTAATGGGCTTGCCGGTAAAAAGGTTGTCGACCCATATCAGGCCTATTACTTTATCTCTCGATACGAGCGGCACAATGCCGAAGGACTCGGCCCCTGTCATCTGGATCATGTAAGGAGTCACCAGCGGCTCGGCCTTGGCATTCTGGATGTTGAAAGGTCTTTTTTCCTTTATACAGCGGCTGAGGATGCAATCCGTTTCAAGGCCTATATTCAGGTTCTGGCTTAACCGGTCAAGATACGAATCGAGGTAGACGGGCCCTTTTTCTATATCCTCGATGATAGCCCCAAGGCTCTTTCCTTCCATGGATAGCCATATGTCCTTTGCCTCCTCAGGACCGGCTGGACCTACGCCCATTATGCCGTTCAGCATATTCCTTGAATCATCGACGAGGAAGAGTATCGCCCTGTTAAAGCCGAGACCGTCTCCCATAGTGACAACGGTAAGCACCATCTTGAGGAGCTTGTCCAGTTCGAGGGTGCTCCTGACAACGGAATTGACGAAAAAAAGCCGCGACAACTCCTGGTTTTTTCTTACCAGCTCTTTTTCGACCATTTTCTTTTCCGAAATGTCCCTGGAAATCCCGCTTATACCGGTCGTGTTCCCTGCTATATCGAGTATCGGGGAAAGCGTCAGGCTTACCTCGATGAGTCTTCCGTTCTTTGTCTGCCGTATTGTCTCGATGTTTCTCAGGGTCTCTTTCTGTCTTATTTTTTCCATGAAGGCTTTTTCTTCCTCTGTCAGAAAAGCGGGGACCATGGGGAGGAACTGCCCGATCACCTCATCTTCCCTGAAGCCGTAGATAATTTCAGCCCCCTTGTTCCATGATGTAATCATGCCGTCCAGGTCCGATAAAATAATCGCGTCCGCGGAATTGTCTATAAGGCTTTTCAGATAGTCCTTTGTCTGCGTGACTTCTTTTTCCTTTTCGAGCTCGGCCATATACAGCCTCGCGTTCTCTATGGCGATGGAAGAAGCCGAGGCAAAAGTCAACAGCGTTTTCACATCTTCGTTCGTGAAAGCGGTGATGCCCCACTCATCTTTTTTATCGTAAAGCCCGAGGGTGCCGATAATGTTTTCACCTATTGTGAGGGGGACGCACAGCACGGAGGTCGCCCGGATTTCAGGGACGCGCATGTTTTCAGGCATCCTGGAGACATCATCGACTACCAGGGGCTCGCCTGTAAGCGCGACATGCCCCGCGATGCCTTCGCCCATACGCAGCGCTGTTTGCTGTTTAACGCTTTCAGGCAGCCCGAAAGAAGCCTTTATCTGAAGCGTATCCCCTTCAATCAGTCTCAGGACGCATCCTGTTACGTGAAAGACCTTTGACACTTCCTCGCAGATATAGGGGAGGAGCTCGTCGATATTCAGAATGGACGTGATCGCCTTCCCGACTTCATGAATGACCTTCAGCTCATCGAGCTGCAGTTTTACGCTCCTGTAGAGCTCCGCGTTCCGGATGGCGGCGCTGATATTATGAGAAACGATGGTAAGCATATCGATTTCATTTTCACTGTAAATGCAAGGCTCTTTTGTCTGGACCATGAGGAGGCCCGTAACGGCCCCGTCCCTGAGTATCGGGACGGCGAGAAGGGAGCACAGCCCTTCTGTTTCGGGGTTGAGAAGGGCTTTCACATAGGGCTCTTTTCTTGTATCTTCGACAACAAGAGGCCGCTGGTTTTTAAATAAAGAAGCAAAAACATCATTATCGTCCCTGATGCAGAATACCGCGACGGCTTCCCTGCCCGCGCCTTTCGCGGCTTCAATGCAGATCATTTTTTTCTCAGGCTTCAGAAGACAGATGGAACACTGGTCTTTGTCGAGCGTGTCCGCGATAACATGCGAAATTGAGTCGAGTATCTCCCTTAATTCAAGGTTTGAGCTTGCGATCTCGGAGACCTTGATCAGGAGCTCCGCTTCAAGGGACCTGGCCCTCTGTTGCTTATCCGTTATCTCAGCCATGGTGTTAAAAAGCTTATAGCTCATAGCTTGCAGCTATAAGCTGAGTTGTTATATCTCCGCTTCCCTCATGAACTTCGCGGCCTCTTCAGGAGGCGTAGGATTGATGTGGAAACCAGAGCCCCATTCAAACCCCGCGATCTTTGTGAGTTTCGGCAATATCTCAATATGCCAGTGATAATATTCGTTGGTTTCGATTTTGAACGGCGATGTGTGAATCATCATGTTATAAGGAGGCATGTCGAGCACCTTGTCTATCTGTTTTAAAGTCTTCTGAAGGATCTGCGCCATGAGATGGACTTTCCCGTCGGGCATGAAGCTGGATTCGTGCCGTTTTGGCAGAATGACGGTTTCAAACGGCGACCGCGGCGCGAAAGGGGCGAGGGCGATAAAGTCCTCGTTTTCCGAGATCAGCCGCTCCTTGCTCAGTCTTTCCTGGTGTATGATATCGCAGAAAATGCAGCGCTCCTTGTAATTATAATATTGTTTTGCCTGTTCGATCTCATCTTCAACCAACTGGGGGACGATAGGCAGCGCTATGAGCTGCGAGTGCGTGTGCTCAAGGGTGGCGCCGGCCTCGTCTCCTTCATTCTTGAAGACGAGGACATACCTGAGACGGACATCTCTCTTAAGGTCCGTGATCCTGTGGTGAAACGCCCAGAGGACGTCCTCTACCGATTTTAAAGGCATTGTCGACATTGTGAGATTGTGGTCCGGGCACTCTATAATTACTTCATGGGCCCCGACGCCGTTCATCCTGTCGAATATGCCTTCGCCGCTCCTGTTCAGATTCCCTTCAATGTTCAGAGCGGGGAATTTGTTGGGAACTACCCTCAGCGTCCACCCCGGGGTGTTGGGTTTGCTTCCGTCGGACCTGAAGGCCAATATCTCGGGCGGGGTGGTGCGTTCGTTGCCTTCGCAGAACGCGCAAAAACCGCCTTTCTTTGCCGAAATCCTCATACCGAAATCAGACGGCCGTTTCCCTCTTTCGACCGATATGATGACCCATCTCCCTGATATCGGGTCCTTTCTTAAGTCAGGCATTTATTCCTCCACTTCCTGTATTCAGGATAAATACTAAGATCGTAAATTATATAATACATATTAAGCTGTCAGTTATTAGCTGTAAGGTTGTCAGTTTGAAAGCTTAAAGCTAACAGCTTAACGCCTAACAGCTTATAATTAAATGCATTGTTTGTATTATATCACTAAATAAACTAATATGTTCTATGAAACCGTCCTTTCACGCAAGGCTTGTCAACAGTCCTTTTGAAGACCCGTGTCTTTATGTGAGACTGCTCAGGGAAAGCCGCGCCCTGGTGTTTGATCTCGGGTTTGCCCCGGGCCTTTCAGCGAGGGACCTTCTTAAAATTACCGATATCTTTGTGTCTCACACCCATGTCGACCACTTCATCGGGTTTGACAATGTGTTGAGGACCTGCCTGAGAAAAGAGACCCCCCTCAGGCTTTACGGGCCTGAAGGGTTCATCGACCGTGTCGATGGCAAATTGAGGGGCTATACATGGAATCTCATAGCTGACTATCCGCTTGTGCTCCATGTTTCAGAATTGTCCGGAAGCGTTGTAAGCCATGCCGTTTTCAGGGCGGGAAACACTTTTAAACGGGAAGACGGTGAGGCAACGCCCTTCCACGGCGAGCTTCTGAAAGATACTTTTTTCAGTGTCTCGGCCGCGGTCCTCGATCATCAGGTCCCGTGCCTCGCGTTCAGCCTCGCCGAGGATTATCACATCAATATCGACAAGGACAAGCTGAAGAAGATGGGCCTTCCCGTCGGGCCCTGGCTGAAAGAATTAAAGGACGCGATACGGGAAGATGTGTCCGGCCGGTCCTTTGATATTGAAGGGAAGGAGTTTGCCTTCACAGAACTGAAAGACGTGGCGACTGTTACAAAAGGGCAAAAGATCGCATACGTCGTGGACGCGCTCGGCAGCGATGAAAATATAATGAAGATAGTCCGGCTCGCAAAAGGCGCCGATGTCCTGTATATTGAGGCATATTTTTCAGATAAAGATAAAGACAGGGCAAAAGACAGATACCATCTTACTTCTAAAGAGGCCGGAAGGGTCGCGCGGGAGGCTGGAGCTGGCAGACTGGAGCCTGTGCACTTTTCACCGCGTTATTCGGATAATCCTGAAGAATTAACAAAAGAGGCGGAAGAAGAATTCAGAAACCCGGGTTAATTAAGCATTGGGAGATATGAAGGCCTTTGCTCTCTGTGTTAAAGCAGGATGTTTCTTATGTCCGCTATCGCTGTCTTGCGCGCCGTTGCAGAGTTTAAACCCGCTTATCAGATTCCTCATCTCCTGTGCCAGATTATTCAGGTTGCCTGTCGCTTCAGATGAATTCTGCGCGCTGTCGGCGGTTTGCTGGGTTATGGCCGCGACAGCCTCGAGATTTGCCGCGATATCTCTTCCCGCGTTTGTCTGTTCTTCAACAGCGGCGGATATCTGATGGAGCTTGTCGGTAACGTTCTGCACGGATGATACTATCTGCTTCAGTGACTTGCCGGCCCTGTCGGCCAATTCAACGCCGGCCTCGACTTCCCTGGTGCCGGTGCGCATGGATTCAACGGCATTGCCTGTGTCTTTCTGAATAAGCTGGATCGTATCCACGATTTCTTTCGTGGCTGAGGACGTTTTCTCCGCCAGTTTTCTCACTTCGTCGGCCACCACGGAAAAACCCCTTCCCTGTTCACCGGCGCGCGCGGCTTCAATGGCCGCGTTCAGGGCCAGGAGGTTGGTTTGCTCCGCTATGTCGCTGATGACGCTCACGATCTCGCCGATCTTTTCGGAGTTTTTCCCTAATATTTCAATAGTCCTTGCGGATTCTCCGACAGCCCGGGCTATCGTATTCATGCCTTCAATGGTCTTACTGACCACTTCCCCGCCTTTTCCCGCAAGCTCGACGGCATTTTTTGCGGAATCCGCGGCAGCGGAGAAGTTTTTTGCAACGTCTGAAAACGAGGTGTTTAATTCTTCTGTCGCGGAAGCCGCCTGGGTAGTTTGAGAGGATTGTTCGCGGGTATTGGAGGCTATCTGCGTGGTTGACGCGGAGAGGTTCACCGCGTTAGAAGCGAGGTTGTCTGAAGCCGCTTTCACGTTTGATATCATGCTGCTCAGATTTGCGACCGCCCTGTTGAAATACAGCGCCAATGAACCGAACTCATCCTTCTTTGATTCATTCATGTGAATACTCAGGTCTCCTTTACTGAAGCCTTCGGCTACAAACTTCATATCTTTAATCGGGGAGTTGACAGAATTAATGAGCATAAAGAAGATGAGTGAAATGCTTATCACGCATAACACGGCAAAGATGCTGACTACTATCTGTACTGTTTTCATATTGGATTTGACGTTCTCCCGCAATTCATTTGACAGGGCGTCAATTTCTCCGGACAACGACCCGGTTTTTCTTATTAACCCGCCGTAAGCTATCATGAGTTTGTCGTCTGAGGTATTAATATGGGTTTTCAGAAAGGGGTCCGCGCCCTCCTTGATCGTTTCCCATTCAGGAGTTATTTGCCTGAGGGCTTCCTGCAAACGGGCATTCTCCGTTTTTGAAATCAGCAGCGTATGCATATTGTCAAATCCTGTTAAGCCTTTTTTGACTATTTCAACGGAAGCCGGCGTGCCTTCGGTAATAATGACCTCATTGATGCCCCTCAGCATCATTTGTATATATGTCCTGCTTTCAGCGAGGGCATTGACTGTGTCGGTCCTGCTGCTTATAAAGCTGTAGCCGGTCCAGATGGTCAGCCCGGTTACCACCATCATTGCAAATATTATGAGTAACGATAACTGAAGTTTTCTCTTTATTGTCATTGCAATTCTCCCGTTGTGCCGCGAATGGAGTCCATTATTCCACCGGATAGCCTTTGCTTTCCCAGGCCGCGGAACCTTCCCGCATCCATATTACATTCTTGTAGCCTGCCTCTCTGGTCAGCTTTGCAGCATGATACGATTTCCAGCCGGCCGGCCCGTCGCTGTAAAAGATGATCTTTGCATTTTTGTCCGCGGGCAGGAGCGCCATGTCGAATTCGCCTTTGCGTGAGGCGGGGTTCGCTCCTTCGGTAAGCCACTTAAAAGGCAGAGAGACAGCGCCCTTAAGGTGACCTTTGCCGTAGTTCAATGCCTTTCTCATATCGAAAATATAAATGCCCTGTTGTCCCAGCATAGTTTTTACTTCTCCGGTTGATGCAATCCTGACTCCATCGAGACTGGTCGGCGTAGGCGTCTCGCCCGCCATCGCGGTCGCTGTAAATATGAAAGTGATCGCGAATAATACAATTAATAGATTTCTCATGTTTTCCCTCCTTAATTAAAGTTTATTCATTATCGTCATCTTTACGGGAAAACTTTAATTTAAAATTACTTGCTTCTCTCCGGTTGACAGAAACTTGTCAAAGGTTGTAGATTGGATTAAAAAGAAGGGAGGTCCGCTGTTCATGCCGAATAACGATGAGAATGATAAAAATAATTTTGAAGCGCTCCTCGATGTGTCTGTTAAGACGCACGGGCATCTTTGCCCCGGGCAGGTGCTGGGGGTGAGGATGAGCATGCTCGGGCTCAGGAAGATCGGGATTGACGACCCGAAGGGTAAGGACAGAAAAAATCTGATCGTATTTGTGGAGATGGACCGGTGCGCCACGGACGCGGTGCAGTCCGTTACAGGCTGCAGCCTTGGTCACAGGACCATGAAGTTTATGGATTACGGCAAAATGGCGGCCACCTATTTGAATCTGAAGACAAATAACGCGGTGAGGGTCATAGCGAGAGAAGATTCACGTGATAAAGCCAAAAACCGCTTTCCCGATATTGAAGATAAATACAAAGCCCAGCTTGAGGCATATAAAATAATGCCTGATGAAGAGCTGTTTGACGTGATGAGCGTGAAGGTCGGGATAAAACCCGAAGACATGCCGGGCAAGCCGTTGAAAAGGGTCAAATGCGAACAGTGCTGTGAATATGTCCAGGACAAGAGGGATATCGAGGCGGACGGCAGGGTGCTGTGCAAAGCCTGCGCGACGGGGGCTTATTACAGCAGAGAGTAGAAAAAATATTTTACTATTTATTATTAGCGCGCAGTCTGTAATTGGCAAAAGGCTAATGGCTGAGGGCAAAAGGTGAGAAGACGTGCGGGCAACTATTCCTTTAGCCTTTTGCCCTTTGCCTTTTGCCTTTCTTTAAGCCTGCTCCAGGTTTGCGAATAATAGGCGTTAGAAAGAATATATGCCTGACGAAAACAGCATATACAGCCAGGAAGAGCTCTTGCGGATGGTCCGGCAGTGGGTCCCGGAGGGGCGCGTACCCCGTAAAATACGCGTCAAAGACACATCCGATTTTTTCAGGATCGACTATGATGATGTAGTGGTCCTTGAGGGCGTCCCCTATCTTGTGCGGAACAATGAAAGGGAAGGCAGGTTCGGCATCCCGGACGAGCAGAAATTCTGGGTCAAACGGGCGATAGACCTTGTCAGCGGAAAGGTAAAGATCCTGAAATGGGCCTTCAGGGAGCAGTTCCACAGCAGGATCGGCGGCCTGGTGTTTGAATGCGTGCGGAGCCCCCGGAAGGAAGCAAGGATCCTCGAAATGGTGCGGGGAAGGCCTGACTTTATGCAGGGCGCGGCGGTCCGGGATTCGGCCGACAACCCTCTCAGGGTCGTGGATTACATCCGTGGGAAAACACTCGAAGATGTGACCTTGTCGCTGGGCGGAAGCCATGAAGAATTCTTTTTCAATCACTACCCGGCGCTTCTTTTGGATTTTATCGCTTCAATCCGCGCGATCCGTTATCTTCACGAGAACGCGGAAAAACACGGCGATATCAGGCGCGATCACCTGATAAAGGACAAGACCACCGGGCAGTACCGGTGGATCGACTTTGATTATAATTACCGTCATGGGGCCAGCAGGTTCGGATATGACCTTTTCGGGCTCGGGAATATCCTGATTTTTATAACTGGACGCGGTGATATCACTACCCGCGGGCTCCTGCGCGAGGCCCCCGACCTGTTTAACACGCTTACAGAGGATGATTTAAACATCGTGTTTAACGCGCGCGTGGCAAATCTGAAAAAAATATATCCGTATATAACGGATTATTTAAACCATATCCTGATGCATTTTTCCGCGGGGGCGCGGGTTTATTATGAAGATACCCGGGAGCTGATTGAAGACCTGGAAGAGGCGCTGGAACGTCTGAGGGGATAGGCTTAATATGAATACGGAAAACAACAATAAACTTAACGACAAGCATCTCCTGATTTCCGTGGACCGGTCTGAAGAGGCCAAGCGGGCGGTGCTCTACGTGGCGGATTTTGTCGGCGGTTTCCCGGGGTTCAGGGCCACCCTGATGAGCATTGTGCAGGAGCCTGAGGCGGATTTCTTTGAAAATGAGCAGGAGCGCACCGCGTGGCTGGAAAGAGAAATTGCAAGCACCAGGCACAATCTTGAAAACTACCGGCAAATCCTGATCCAGTCCGGGTTTCCGGAAGATAAGGTAGACATCAGGCTGTGCAGGGACAGCAGAAAATCCCTCTCCGACGCTATCCTGTCTTTTCAGTGCGAAATGAGCTGCTGTACCGTTGTTGTCGGGAGGCAGCACAAGACAAGGACAGAGGAGTTCCTCTTCGGCAGCGTGTCGAGCCAGCTCATTCACGCGGCGAAGAACTGCGCGGTGTGGGTGGTGGAGTAGGGGCTGTTGATTTACCGGCAATAAAAATATATAATTTAAAATTGTCGGCTATTTCATTAATGTTATTGTTCATAAAGATTGAAAAAAATATAAAAACATATATTGAAAAAGACTGACTACATTTCAAAGATCGAAGACCGGCAGTATGTAAGGGGAAAATCCCTGATAAAGGGAAAAGCCGTCTTCATCTCTTCAGGGGCTAAAGTAAACGAATCCACTGCCGATAAGATTAATGTTTCCTGTGCCGCGCCACCGGCGCGGCTTATTTTTTCAAAGTATTGTCCGGAAAAACTTCAAACGCTTTTTCAACATGGAGGGAGGTGAAACTCCGCGAAAATTGAGTTACAGGTCTCCCGTTCCGGGAGGCAGGAAGGAATCTTAAAATTTCAGGTCCCGGGCAATGGGGACTGAAACGACAGAAAACCGAAAGGAGGAAGTTGATGAAGATCAAAAGAAGAGATTTTCTGAAAGGAGCTGTTGTAACAGGCGCAGCAGTGGCAACAGCAGGCGTCCTTTCTGCTGCAGAAAATGCTGAAGCGGCAAAAGGCGAAAGATGGGCGATGGTCATCGACCTTGACAGATGCATAGGCTGCAAGGCATGCGCCATAGCCTGTAAGACGGAATTCGATACGAGGCTCGGCGTCTTCAAGTCACAGGTTGTATACAATGAACATGGTGAGTTCCCGAAGACACAGAGGGACATTCTTCCCTGGCTCTGTAACCATTGTGACAACCCGCCGTGTGTTCCTGTCTGTCCTGTAGATCCGGTTGATGCTGAATTCAAGGGCGTCAAGTTCAAGAAGAGGGCCACCTACAAGAGACCC
>QZKO01000055.1 GCA_003599505.1 Nitrospiraceae bacterium
TTTGTCAGATTCCGGCGGGCTTCTTCACAGGCGGAATTGTCCATATCGACACCGACTACCTCTTCCGCGCCTTTGGATAAAAGGCTTTTCCCAAGCAGGCCTGTACCGCAGCCCAGGTCCAGCACCTTCCCTGCACCGGCAGGGACAAGCGCTTCTATTTCCGTCCTGTCCCGGCAGATGTGATCATTTCCGGCAACGCTTACTGATCCGTTCTTTACAGGTATGCGCAGAAAGTCTTTTTCCGGGTTATTTATTCCCGGATTTCCCGCGGCAGCGGCAAGCGCTTTACGGGCGGTAAAAAAATACCGGATAATCCTGGACTCCTCATTAAAGCTGCCGGCGTCGGAGATATATTCACTGAGAAAATCAGATAAATGCTTTAAAAAAACACTGTCGTCACCTTTATATTTATAAGTGGAAATTAAACTGAACCCTTCATTTTCAAAATAAAATTTAACGTCCTTTATGGATTCTCCATGGAAAATATCTTTATCCGGAGCGCCCCAGCGCATATACTGGGCTGTCCCGTCAGTTGTTTCAAAAGGCGGATGTTTTATTCCATACAGGGAATACGCAAGGTATGAAAAGTGCATCCTGTTTGCAAACGTGCCGAGTATAAACCCGCTCTCATTGAGGAGCTCGCGGTAATTTTTCATCATACGGCTGTCGGGCATATTTTCATTAAAAATAATAACGTCAAAATATCCTTTTTGATATGTGGAGATAAGCTCTTCAATGCCTCCGGTCAGCACTTTGTCCAGTCTCCTGACGCCGTCAGATATGTAATCCGGCTCCGGGTTTAAACCAACAACCTCTGCGTCAAGCCTGGCTTTTATCGCGGCCCCAAGCGCTCCGTCCTCGCAGTTTGTATCCAGGACCTTCAGCCTGTTTTGCGGGAATATCCCCTTTTCAAATAATCCGGTTACAATTCCTTTTAATGCCCTTAACCTTACACGGCGGTCAATAAGCATGCTGTCAAGATCTATCATCATCTTGTAAATCCCGATAAACCTGTCTTTGTCCACGGAACAAAGCAGACGTTTGTCCTTTATAGTTTCGGGAGTAACGGTCTTCATCGCGTAAATGCTGTCATCCCATTCGTCCTTTATATGTCCACTGGTTACGGCATAATCCCAGAGTTCGGTCCCGGGAAATGGTGTTGCAACGTTAATCCCTGTCTCTGTCAATTTAAGGTCTTTTATGAAATCGTAAGTCATCATCATATCTTCCTCGGTCTCCCCGGGGGCGCCGATGATGAAAGAGCCAAGGACTTCCATGCCGTTGTCGACTCCTGCCTTAACCGCGCTGCGGATTTTCTCTCTTGTAACAGTCCCCTTCTTAAGGTATTTGAGCATCGCCGGCGAGCCCGATTCCATCCCGAAACTTATCCTGTGAACATTCATCTTCCTGAGATCATAGGCCATTTCCGGGCTGAAATGGTTGACATTGCTCAGGCACTCAAACCTGACCGCCTTATCGAGCCCCTCCTGACATATTAACTCCGCTATGCGCCGGACCCTGTCCCTGTCAGCCGTAAAGAGGTCGTCATAGATAAGGATCTCTTTCCTCCCGAATTTTTCCACGATCGTCTTTATCTCACTTACGACATATTCCGGAGAGAAGAACCTGATCTTCCGCCATATGGAAGCGGAAGCGCAAAAGACACATCTGAAAGTACAGCCGCGTGAAGTCAGAATATGCCCCGGGCCGGCCTTGGATAAACCCAGCATATCCCAGTCCGGAAAAGGTATCCTGTCCAGCGGTTCTATTAATTCTCTCTCCTCTGTCTGCCGCAGATGCTCACCGTCCCGGTATATTATTCCCTTTATTTTTTCATCAGCAAGGACTCCTTTTTCCCTGTACAGTTCAACCATCTCAAGAAGCGTCTGCTCCCCTTCTCCTATTACTCCCGCATCGATCCAGTGAGGTAATTTTTGAGGCAGAATGGTTATATGAGTCCCGCCGATCACGATGGGAAGATTAAAAGATTCCTTTATTTCCTTCCCCACCATGATAACTTCATTGAAGGTCTCGGTAGTCGCGGTAAGCCCTACAATGTCCGGCCTGACAGCCCGTATGGTCCCTGATATATCATCGCCTTTAAAGGAAACGCTTACCTCTATGCCGTCACCATATTTTTTCAGGTAAGAAGAAATGCACCCCAACCCGAGTTTCGGCCTCTCCGTGCTGCGCGTCTGATCATTTACAAGATGTATTTTCATTGTCCTTACTCTTTATCTTTTCCGCGATCTCGAGCGCTTCCGGCATGCCGGGATTGAGCAGCAAAACCTTTTCAATATTCTCTGAAGCAGTGTCCATGTCTCCAAGCTTTAAACATACGTCAGCATGCTTAACAAGCATATCCAGATCAAAGGGTTGCAATTGCAAATATGATTCTAAATGTCTCCTGGAATCGGCAGACCGCCCTTCTCCGGTTGCCGAGGCTATTTCTGCAAGCAGGTCCACGAGCTCATTACTTTTCTGAAAAATCCGTGGATACCCGTTATTAAGCATTTCCATTCCAAATGATTTTATGAAATTATAAAAAGCCTCGTCGGTATATCTATCTGAATTAAGGTGCCAGCCCGCTTCGCCGTTATTATCGACAAAAGATGTAACAACAACAAGATATCCGTCAGGCTTTATATGGCTGACCAGATACCTGACCGCGGCTTCAGGATCGACCAGATGTTCGACCACGTCCAGTGTTATCACGACATCGAAGATCCGCTCCTCAAGAAAGTCCTCTTTACCGGCGTCAATCATATCTATATCGATATGTCTGCGGTTAAACCGCCATCCGGCATATTCAAAGGTCTTGCCGGGGATGTCCGCATAGCTGAGTTTTGCGCCTTTCAGTTTGGACAAAGAAATTATCTGGCTTCCTATGCCTCCTCCGAAGTCAAGTATCTTCAACTCCTCCTTCTCATTATTAAGCCCCGCGCAGAAGTTGAACAGGTCTTCGGTCCATCGGGCGTAATACGGGTTTTCGTAGTTGTACTGGACCAGGTCAAAAAGATATGAATCGGTGCGGCGGTAAAATTCAAGGACCCTGTCCTGCGTCAACTGCTCCCCGATGACGCTTTTCCATTCCTGTATCTGGCTGGAATAGACCGAGCGTATACGTTTTAATATATCGTTGTCCTTCAAGCGCGTATATTCGGCAAGTTCGGAGACAGCTCCTTTAAATGTTGATTTAAATACATCTTCAAACAACGCAGCGAACTTCCCGGCAATCTTCCTGGAGTCGTATTCTCTAACAGCCCGTTCCCTTCCCTTTATCCCGAGCTCTTTTCTCAGTAACTCGTCTTTCAAGAGGTTTACTAAAGCTGAGGAAAGTCCTGACGGGTCATTAGGCTGCACCAGAAGCCCGGCGTCGGCCACGACTTCGTCTATAGAACCCGAGAGGGCCGAGATCACAGGGACGCCGCATGCCATCGCCTCTGCCAATACCATTCCGAACTGTTCCTTCCAGTTCCTTATCGCGATGCTTGGAAGCACAAAGATGTCGGCCATATTGTAAATCTCGTGCATCCGACTATAAGGATGACTTTCTATAAACAGAAAAATATTATTCATACAAAGTTTGCTGACTATCTTTTTTATCTCCTGTGCCTCCTGCCCCCTTCCCACAACCACAAACCTCAACGGAAGGGTCTTTATACTTTTATCCAGCGTAACGAGTTTAGCGGCATGCACCAGGTCATAAATGCCCTTTTCCCAAACCATCCTGCCTGTAAACAGGACGACCTTTTCTTCCTCTGCAATGCCCAGGTCCTTCCTGACTCTTATTCCGGTTTCTTTGTCAGGCCTGAACCTGGTCGTATCGATCCCCATCGGGATTACAACGATCTTGTCCTCGGGAACTCCTTCTAATAAAAGGGCGTCTTTCGCGCGTTTTGTTACAGCTACAAAGACGTCCACAAGGTCCCTGTTCTGTTGTTTGATTTCCTGCACGATCTCGTTTTCTTCGTGAGCAAAGGGTATATTTTCCCACTCAAGCGCAATGACTTTCTTCCCGAATTTGTGCTTGGCGATAACAGCCTGGTAAGTGAACATCCACGTAATATCGGCCGTGTAGATAATGTCTTTATCAAAAAGCTCGAACTCCAGCCCTTTCATATAAGCCCTGTCTTCAGGGTGTGACGGGAGTTTGACAACAGGCAGATTTATACGAGTCAGATCAAATGCGGGTTTGTCACTGGAGTACAGGGTAATATTGAATTTATCCGATAACGGCTCATAATTCTGCGTCTCCCATTGATTAAGGTTCGGGCCCCTGACGATCGCTACCTCCGGCAGACCTTCAATGGACTCCTCCATATTGTATGCTGGGACGTACGGAGCTGTCGCAGCCCTGACAGGCCTCTGCTGAATATCATATTCCCTGAAATAGAGCTCATCGGGATTCTCAAAGCCGCTTTCCTTCAGTTGTGAATAATATCTCCCTTTTTGCCTGTAGCGTTCTTTATCCAGAAAACCGTAATGGACCACATAAACATCCCACTGTCCTATCCTGCCGTAGAGGCCTCCCAATATCTCGTGGATCTTCTGTTCCCATTTTATGACCGGAAGGTTCCTCCATATCCTGGGGTTGGTTTCGAAATTGTCGAATGCCTTTGAATAATATTTCTCATTGCCGACAAGATTGCACTGCCGGATGTTATACCCGGTCACGTCCGGGGTGGTCGAAGACAGCAGGTTTCTTATGTTGTCCTCAAATTCCCTTGAGAAGGCCTCGTCGGGGTCGAGGCGTATCACCCATTCGCCGGTGCAGTGATCAAGTGAGACCTGCCTCTGCTTCCCGAAATGGTCCTCCCATGGATGCTGTATCAGGACCACCTTCTCATGGGCCTTCAGAATATTCAGAGTATTGTCCGTGCTCCCGCCGTCCACTACCACTATCTCATCCGCAAAGCTGCAGGAGCTCAGGGCCCTCGCCATATTCTTTTCCTCGTTAAGCGTGATCATTGAAACCGATATCCTCACGCGTATCTCCCTTTCATCTCTTTTATCATCACATCGAGTCTGTGTTTATATGTATGCTCTTTTAATACCCGCACCATGCCCTTTTTTGCAACAGCCTCTCTCTTCTCCGGATTATCGAGATAATATTTCACAAGACCGGGTATTTCATCCTTGTCTCTGTAAACTATGATTTCGTCCCCGACATCAAAAAGATCCTCTATGCTCTTTTGATAATCGGTAAGTAAAAAAGCGCCGCACGCCGGGACGTCGAAGACACGCTGGTTGACAGCTTCTCTCATCTGACGACTTGTCGCGTTGAAATTTATTTTACATGCATTGTATAAAAGAGGAACTTCCCTGTAATAGTTCAGGGGAGGATAAAGCTTGACCCCCTTGCTGTTTATGACACGTTTCCATCCACTGTCGCCATGAATATGCAGATCAAAAGTATCGAGCTTCTTTATACATGAAAGTCTGTAAAGCAGTGTCGCTTTCCACAAGACCGCGGCTTCAAAATCCATTCTCTCTTTTTCATTAAGTCTGTCAAACATGACCTTCTTATCATCCTGAAGCATGTTAATGATTGAATTATCTGCACCTTCCATGTCAGCAATTTTTTCAGACAACCTCTCTATTAAAGGGTGATTCTCTCTACTAACTTTCATCATCCATTCATCAACAGGCCCGATCATTGAATTGCCTACAAATCCCACATCACATTTGTAATACGTCAATCTTTGCCCTTGCCCCTTGCCTCTTGCCCCTTGCCTCTGAATTTTCATCGGTCTGAACACATCGTCATCCGTACCAAGCGGCAGGTAATTCACTGATTCAAAGCCCATTGCCTTCATGTCCTTCATATACGTCCTGTCCCACAACAAAATAGACACATACGGTGAAACATTTTTATCGAACGCTTTCACTATCAGGTTCGGACTGTCTACATACCATGACGCAACAGGCATTTCAATCGACCTGAAAAAAGAAGTCAGGGCTCCTTCTTCGTCGAAACCGAGATGATTCCATGTAAGGATAAAATCGGGCCTGAATTGCAGTATGCTTTCGATAAGTCCAGGTATAACCGCTTCACTTCCGTCCCCTTTTCTTACAGAAACCTTCATTACCTTATGATTAAGCGAAACCAAAGCCTTTTCAGCTTCCTTGATTAAAAAATATCCCGAATCAATCAGGACAACCCTGAGCGTATCTTCCCTGAACTTCTGATATTTGAGCCGGTCCCATAACTTTATGGTAGTTGTTTTCTTCAAGGCATCAAGGACCGGACGGTAATATTGCGGGAAGGCTGAAACAGCGGATGACAATGTGAATACGGCAAGCGGCGTTATGCCGTCTTTCATCTGATACCGGGTTATTTCATTCAGGGCATCTTCAGGAGAAATGCCGGTCAGGATTTCAATCCTGTCTTCAAGCGGAGGCCCGTGCTTTTTTGCGAGTTCACAAACCTCCGGAGAAGCCTCGACAACGAGAAGCTCCGCATCAGGAAATCTCTTTCTCAGCTCCGCGACGTGATAACCAAGCCCGAGACCAAGCACAACGAGGAGGCCCTTTCCGTCACACTCAAAAGCACTGACGATGGATACTGCTTCGGCGACGGGATCGTAAAGGCTGTGAAGGGTCTTTACGGTGCCGTCATAACCTTTAATCCTCAGGGTTGGAACGTCTTTTTTTGTCGTCACTACGGACAGGTCCTCAGGATTTACAGAAAATCTTTTTTCAAAGGTCATCTCTTTCCCGATCTCCGCCTCAATATATTTCTGCTTTCTGATTATGTCCGGTCCCGAGGCCAGATGGGAGTATCTTGAATGGATCAGTTTCATGGTCTTCAACATCTCGGAGCGGTTTGAAGACAGGCTGTCAGCAAGGCGGTAACGTGTCCTGAATTCAGCGGTCACTTTTTTTACATGATGAAAATCATTTTCCTGCGACAGCCGTATCAGACAGTCCCAGTCCTCGTGTGATTTGAGATTTTCGTCGAAAAACCCTGCCCGTTCAATACACTCCCGTCTGTGTACGACATTTATGAAAGGGATATAATTCATTACCAGGAGCCTCTCGCGGTCGAAGTCCTCGCTGTAAACAAGCCTCTTTTCTTTCGTTACGTATGTGCCGTTGTCCCGCACCTGAAGGGCCTGATAAGAATCGCTGTAAGCGACCGCAGCACCGCTCTTCTCAAGGAATCCGGCCAATGTCTCAAGGTGGTCCGGATAATAGATATCGTCGTCGTCGAGATAAGCGATGTATTTTCCCCTCGCCGCCTTAACGCCTGTGTTCCTTGAAGCAGCCAGTCCTTTATTGCTCCCGTGCCGGATATATTTGATCCTCTCATCTTTAAATGAGGCAATGACTTCAGATACGTCTTCTCCCGCGTCATTGACGACAATGATTTCAAAATCCTGACATCCCTGTTCAAGAATGCTTTGAAGCGCTTCTTTCAGGAAAATCGGCCGGTCCCTTGTCGGAACTATTACGCTTATCAAAAACAAGCACTGCTCCTTTTCTCACAGAGGAGACACATTTGAAAGCTGATCATTTATTCTTTTCAGCTTTTCAGCATAAAAATTGCTCTGCTCATCAGCGGCTTTCACGAGATGATCATGAAGATCTCCCAGCGCCGGCAATTCTTTACTACTCAGCTCATTTCCATATTTGCCGGTATAATCACTTACTAATTCAAGGGAATTACCGGTCCTCCCGAGCTCATGCAATATCGCAACAATACGCGAAATCAGATTGATATTTTTCGGGTCCTTCTTAAGGCAGGACATCAGCATGCCGAGCCAGCCATTCAGGACGTTCTCCCTGCCGGGATCAAAGGAATAGCCCGGATTTCGTTTCAACCTTGTAAAATTATCCAGAGCAGTTTTAATTTCAGACGACTTATTTTTATAGCGTGATACCGTCTTTATGGTCCTCAATAAAATCCGGATTTCGTCGATAGCCTGTTTGTCCATATGATATAAATACAGAACTTTTATATATTCAAGCCTGAGGGCGATGTTTACCGGCATTAGTCCTATTGCTTTCCCGTACATTTCAAGCCCTTCTTCCTTATAACCAAGAAGGACCAGTTTTTGAACGAGCATGGTCAGTGTCAGCCGTGAATCAGGGCATAATCTTTCTGATTTCCGCAAAGCCTCAAGGGCCGAATATACCTTCCTGTTTTTTTCCTCGATTAACGCTATAAGATAATAAATAAACGACTGATACAGGTTTCTTGTTTTCTTCACGGCCTTTTCATTGTCGCCCCTGCAATAAAGAAACAGATTATCGTTAAGCTCTTTTCTCAGAAAATCATTAAACAGGTCGTAATCCCTGTTATGCAGACACCATATATCCACATCGCTGTTCTCATCCTTAAACAACTGCAATGCGGTCTTCAGATTGTCGAGGGCCTCACTGAACTTTCCGACTCTCAGGTACAGGAGCCCGATATTGAAATGCGCCATTGCGTATTGCGGACAGTTGCCGGTTACGCCTTTCAGTATGTCGATACAGTCATCAACCCCGGAATCAAAAAATTGTTTCCGGCCGAACAGAAAGCCGTATGCCGCTTTGGCTATCGCGAGATTTGTCCGGGCCCTGGCTGAAGGTCCGGGCCCAGCAGCCTCTTCGAACTTCTCCGCGCTCAGCAAAAGAAGCCTCCTGCGACCGTCCACAATCGAGGGTCCCTGGGACGTTCTGAAGTACGAATAATAATAAATTGTCCCCTTCTTTATAAGATTTTCGGCTTCCTCAGCATTTACCGCTTCACTCAAAGTTCTTTCAAGTTTCAAACGATCATCAACGAATTTCAGAAACCTTCGAAAATGGTCCCTTGCCTCATAATTTCCGGATACTTTCCTGTGAATTCGTCCGGACATGCGCTGAAGGCGTTTAGTGTCGCTTAATATCCCCTCAATCTTCGATGAGAAGTTATCAGCGGTAACGGAAATATAATCCCGGTCCGGATCAAGCAGTTTGCTGACAGACGCGCCGGTATCGACAACAACAGCGCCCTGCGACCCGGCCTCAAAGACGCGCCCTGACATGGAGCCGAATCTGTGATGGGAGAATACGAGCCTGGCGTTTCCCAGCAAAGCCATGTAATCCTTATACCCCGGCAGGTGGTTTTCTATCAATATATTATATTTATCTGAAAGCCCGCAAAGCCTTGAGACCCACGCGGAACGTTCAGGGTGCAATGAATTATCTATAAACGTCGTGTAAACAATATCGTATTTCCTGTCCTTCATCGCTTTGGGCGAAGCATTGATAAATTCCTTCATCGCCCATGCGCGGTCAAATACTTCCACCTTGTTCGCGCCTATTGCCTGGAGCGCCTCTTTTTCAAAATCAGCAATGACGATAACAAGATCAAAAGATTCCGCATATAACTTTGAAAGATGAATATCATAATCCCAGTCTGAAATCAGCGCGACAGTGGGACAGGGGACTTTTTCGATGCCTTCCGGCAACAGGTTCCATTCAATTTCCCAGAAGAGGCAGAAGTCCGGCTGCCAGCCCTCAGGCAGTTTATTGAACACCTGACTGAAATCATCCCCGATGCCAATCTTTATATCAACCCCGTCGTTATAACCGAAAGTCAATATCTCATGTTCTACAATGTCACCGATGAAATTTTCACAATGGTTCGCTATAAACCGGCTTCTAACCGGGCTGTCTCCAAGACCGAGCAGAAGGATTTTCAAACCGACACCTCCTTCCTTGCAGCCTGCAATGCGGCAGACTGCCCGGCAAAATATGTCCTGCGGGCTTTGACCGAATCTTCGAGAAATTTATAAATATCAGCGAGAAGCGATAAGGTCTCATTGTCCGGTTTCTTGATATGGTCCAAATAATCTTCGACCAGTTCAAGTACCTTGTCCAATCTCCCGAGGTCATGCCAGATTTCCGCAATTCTGATGACGAACCTTATATCTCCCGGATTTTTTTTCAGGCAGGAATATAAGACGTTGGCCGTACTGTTCAGCATTGCCTCTTTACAGGGATCGAAATTGTTCCCCCCTTCATTGAATCTGCCGAAGGAATTCATTAAAATCTTCAAGTCGTCTATTTTATCACTCAGCGTCTTAATGCCCGTTATAAGGGTCTTAAGATCGTGGACTTCACCCAACAATTCCTTGTCATCCCCGTACAGATACAGGTAGCTGCATCTCTCCATTCTTAAATCCATGTCAAGCGGCATTAACTCTGACGCCTTCTTATACATTGAGAGGCACTCATCGCGGAAGCCGAGGATACCTGCCAATTGCGCAATCCTCCTGGCCACAAGGGCATGCCCGGAGTACAAACCGTATGCCCTCCCGAGTGCCTCAATACTGCCGAAGAGGTCCCCCCTCCCTTCATGAATCAAAGATATAAAATACAGCGCAGCAAATTGGACCAGGTCCTTTAACCCGGTCAGGGCACCGGGCTCCTTTTTCAGCAAGAGCATCAGATTCTCGTTCAGGGGCTTTCTGAGAAGAATCTTATATAATTCATAATCCCTGTTCTGCAGGCACCAGGGGTCGAATTCGCAGGCATTATCTTCAATCAATTTAGCGGTTTCGGTGAAACACTCCAGGGCATCTTCGGGTCTGCCGACCCTGAAATATAAAATCCCCAGGTTGAAAAAAGCCATGACATATGAGGGATGGTCCTCAATAACGCCTCTCAATATGGAGACTATTTTTTTAACATCCGTATCTGCGGGGGCATTCTTGTTTGCCTCAAACATTAAGGCCGCCGACACTACCGCAAGGTCTGTTCCGGCCCTTGGCGAGGCTGTAATGCTGACTGCTTTTTCAAATTCTTCAATGCTCGTGCCGAGAAATGCGGAAGTGTTCTTGTCGGCAAACCAGTAGCCAAAGCCCTCAACCGCACCCCTGCAATATGCATAGAAATATATCTCTCCGTTCCTGATATGCCTTTCAGACGGGCTGAAGGAATCCACCTTCTTGCTTATCTTTTTCCCCCTGTACTTTTTCTCAAATATTTCAAGAAGTCCCTGAT
>QZKO01000026.1 GCA_003599505.1 Nitrospiraceae bacterium
CTCCAGACCCTCCTTCGATAACATCCATCGGGCTTGAGGTCCTGCGTCCCGAGGCAATAGTTGAGTGTTGAACAACGGTATTCATGCCAATTGTAGTACTATAAAAAAGATGTATAATTCCGATATTATCGATTGCTATGGCCGTATTAGCCTTCGGTTGCTGTGCATCATAGTAATCTAAAATTGCAGCGACCCACCCTTCTGCTGTTTTTTCGGTCTGAGGGAGCGCTTCATTTCCAATTTCATTGCCGCCGCTGCTGTTACTTCCTCCGCCGCCTCCACCTCCACAAGCGAGTAAAAAAAATGACATTAAAAGAATACCCGGATATCTGAAGTGCCTTTTCATTCTTCATCCTCCTCAGTGGACGATTTTTTAATTTATTTAAAAGATGCTTAAGATGATTCCGGATTTAAGGTATTTTCTGTCTATTACCTACGGTACGGATAGCAAGAGAGTGAGATGGTAGTTTATGGCAAATTATATAGAAATGCAAGGAAATTTTTAATAGAAAAATCGTTACTTGTGCAAGTAGATGCAAGAAGAGGGGGATGGTAGAACCGGTATTAAACCAGCGATACCCTGCTGCTGAGCAGGATATTCACGACATCCGGGTCAAACTGGGTCCCCGCGTTTTCACCCAGTTCTTTAAGGACCTTCTCTATAAAAAGAGCGTTTCTGTACGGTCTGGCGGACATCATCGCGTCAACAGCATCTGCTACAATTACGATCCTCGCTGAAAGGGGGATCTTTTCTCCGGCAATGCCTTCCGGGTATCCCTTTCCGTCGTACCTCTCATGGTGGTAGAGGATAACGGGGATCGCGTCCTCCAGAAAAGGCACGGACTGCACGATCCTCGCCCCGATGACAGGATGCCTCTTTATCTCTTCGGCCTCTTCGGAAGTCAGGTGAGCGTTCTTCCTGAGGATGTTCTCGTCGATCCCGATCTTCCCGATGTCATGAATGGCGGCGGCCTGCTCTATTTCCTTGATCGTCTTCTTCGGCACTCCAAGCGCAGCGGCTATCGAGGAAGACAATTCAGCGACGCGCCTGGAATGGTTATAGGTATAATGGTCTTTTGCGTCTATTGTGAGGATCAGCGCGTTTACAGTCCCTTCATAGCACATCATGATATTGGAGCGGGCCTCATCGATCTGCTTTTCAAGAAAGGAGGCCCTGTCCAGCAATATGTCCCTTTCCATCTTCAGTCCAGCGCTTGAACGTCTCCTGGCCAGCCCCTTCTCGATAACCTGCAGGATATCGTCTTTGTCAAAGGGCTTCAGGATGTAGTCGAAGGCCCCGAACCGGATCGCGTCCCTCGCGGTCTCAAGGCTTGCATACGCTGTCAGCAGGACCACTTCGGTGTCGGGATGCTTTTTCTTTATCTCCTGCAAAGCGGTTATGCCGTCCATTTTCGGCATCTTTATATCCAGGAGCACCAGATCGACAGGGCTCTCCGACATCATACTGAGGCCGTCGAGCGCCCCGGCCGCGGTAGAAACGGAATATTTGTCCTTCAGGACCATCCTCATGGATTCCCTCGGAGACATTTCATCATCGATAATGAGAATTTTTTCCATATTCAGTTACAGGGCCTCAATCGCCGGACCTGGACCGCTTCTTCGCCAGCCCTTTAGCGATAATCATCAGAATGTCATTCCTGTCAAAAGGCTTCAACAGGTAATCAAACGCTCCAAACCGTATAGCGTCCCTCGCCGTCTCAAGGCTCGCATACGCAGTCAGAAGGACCACTTCGGTTTCAGGATATCTTTTTTTAATTTCCTTAAGCGCGGTGATGCCGTCCATTTTCGGCATCCTTATGTCCATCACCACCAGATCGACCGGACCTTCCGAGAGCATATTCAGGCCGTCCAGGGCCCCTGCCGCGGTGGAGACGGAATATTTGTCCTTCAGCACCATCCGTATGGATTCCCTCGGGGCAAGTTCGTCGTCAATGACAAGAATCTTTTCCTTATTTTCCACTGATAAAACCTCCGCTGCAGGATACCGGCTCACTTCTCCTGTCAATAATCGGCAATTTAATGATAAAGGTGTTGATGCCTTCCCTGTCTTTTATGGTCAGGCTTCCGCCGTGGCCTTCTATGATTTTGTTGCTGATCGGGATGTTCAATTCGGACCCCAGATTTTCAAAATCAAAAAGGGGCTTCAGCATGGACTGCCGGACCTTTTCCGATGAATCGTCTCCATCGTATGTTATTAATATTTCAACAAAAGGAGGATGTTCCATCAGTATATTCGCCCGCATTTTGATAAACGACCCGTCAGGCGTTCTTTCAACGATATTCATCATAAGATAATAAATCGCCTTTATTACTTGTTTTTTATCGGCATTTATATGAAAAACTTTATCGATAAGGTTCTTTGACAGCTTGTGTGTCTCAGGCAGACTTTTACGGACCACTTCGGCGGACTCGGCAATAAGGTCGTCAACTTCTTCCCTGCTGAACCGGTAATTTTCCGCGCTGGAGAAGGTTGTAAGCTTGTCTATCAGGTCATCAAGCCTCTTGATGGACTGGCTTACCGTCGAGTTATAAAAATTCTGCAGCTCGTCGTCCGTGTTTTTCTCGTTGAATATCTGCACATAAGTCTGTATCGAGGTCAACGGGTTTCTGACCTCATGCGCTACCTTTGCCATTAAATCATTTACCGCCTTGAGCTTTTCAGCCATCCTCTGCTGCTCCTCCAGTTTTTTGGAACCGGAAAGATCGGTGAATACAAGCCCCGCACCGACAGGGTTCCGGTGCTCGTCATGGAGCCTGAAACTGTTTATTCCGAGGGGCAGGTTTGACGGATGGACCGTCACCTCATATCTCCTGTATGTGTTTCCCGTGGTCATTGTTTCATAAAGGATATCCCCGAGCGGGGACGGCAGCGCTCTTAAATCGCGGCCCGTTACCGCTGAAGGCTCAAGTTTCAGGATTTCCGAGGCCTGCTGGTTGAAGACCGTGACTTTTTCATCCCTGCCGATGGCGATCATGCCGCTGCTCATGCTCGAAAGGATATTATCGGTAAATTCTTTCCGGTACCACATGTGATGATAAAAATCGATGTCCTTAACAGCGGCGGCGAGGTAATTGCAAAGCACATATATAATCTCCAGCTCTTCCCTGTAGAAAGGTTCTCCGGTAATCTTGCTGCCGATGTTGAATATGCCGATCAGTCTGCCTTTATACATCATGGGGAATGAAACAGAGCACTGCAGGATTTCCATCTCGTTCCTGACAGCCGCGGATTCCTCATCGGAAAAGCCCGCGGGCCTGCTTATGATCCGCCCTGTTTTTGCGAGGCGGGAGACAAGGGCGCTGTCCTTTTTGAGGAACAGGTTCCCGGCAAAATGCGGATCAAGCCCGTAGTGGGTCCTGATGCTGAACACGTCGTTGTCCCTGAGAAGGACCGACAGCCTGTTGACGCGGGCGATCTCCATGACGGAGTCCGTAAAATGATCAAAGAGTTTTTGCATGTCAAAGCTCGCGGTCAGCATCTTCGCAAAACTGACGACGACTTTCTCATGCATATACCTGCCGCCTGTCACGGGATCATAACGTCCCGGGAAAATATCCGCATCCGGTCTGTCATGGACGTTCATCTGCAGACGCTGCGGGGACTCCCCTGCCTGTTTCACCAGTCCCAGCCCGTTTCTGTACTTGCGGCGTTCAAGGGCGCGTTCGACGACCAGCGGGAGCTCAAGGCCTATAGACCCGTCATCTATGGAATCAAATACGCAGCGCGGGAGATTATCTTTTGCATACCTGTCGAGTTTCCCGGATGTAATAAGCACTACCCTGTCGTCGTCAAGTTTACCGAGGAAATCTTCAAGGGAGGCCAGTTTGTGAGATGAAACGTCTATAAGGAGCAGATTAAGGGGGATATTGCTGTATAAATCCTCAAGCTCCTCCAGTGTCTTCAGGGGATAAACAGTATACCGCTTCAGCGCGCCCTTTACCTGAGGAATGACTTCATCGTCTCTGCCGCTCAGCAATGCCAGGATTTCCAACTGTCGCCTTTCTCCTGATTACATTTTTCACATTAATAGCAGGTCAAAAAAGACAAATAATTATACCATAAGTCAACGGCACATTCCCGAAAAAAATGGCAGTGATCAGCTATTGATAATCAATGCCGACAAATCTGTCATCCCGGGCTTGACCCGGAATCCGGTAGGGGCGGTGAGGCGCCGCCTCGCTCCCTACAGAATCGGCAAAGAAACAAAAAAAGTCGTGCCTTTTGACAACTGACTCTCAACGTGTATTTCCCCGTTGTGATTTTCGATTATCCTCTTGCTGATGGCAAGCCCCAGCCCTATTCCCATGTCTTTTGTCGTGACAAAAGGATCGAATATCCCGGGAAGATCATCCGGATGGATGCCCTCTCCGGTATCTTCAATCTTTATTTCAACATGTCCGGCGTCGGGCTTTATATCAATCCTCAGCTCCCCTTCTCCATGCATGGCCTGACAGCCGTTTATCATTATATTGCTGAAGGCCTGTTTTAATTTCCCGGCGTCACCGGCCATGTTGACGGCAGTCCCGTTATAATCTCTTGAGACGGTAATCTCCGATTTCTCGAACTCGAGTTTATTTTTAATCTCGTCGGCTATCCCGTCTATCAGCTCCGTCAGGTTGAAATTATTGATATGCCCTGATTTTTTTTCTGAAGCGAAATCGAGGAGGTCTTTGATAAGTCCGTCGATCTTTTCTATCTCGCCCACCACAATTCTGGAAAATGTTTCCCTGAATTCCACGTCATTATATTTCTCCGGCATCAACTGGGCAAAGGTCTTAAGCGATGTAAGAGGGTTCCTTATCTCGTGGGCAAAGGTCGCGGACATCATGCCGATTGAGGCAAGTTTTTCGGAGTTCACCTTGTCCTGGTAAAGTCTCGCGTTTTTTATCGCGATCGCCGTCTGGTCGGATATGGTCCTCAGCAAATCCATATCTTCATTCGTAAACGTGTCGCCTGACGATTTTTCTCCGAGTATCATCAACAGTGCCAGCTCCCGGTCCACGAACACAGGCGCCGCTGCTTCGCCGCGAAAACCTTTCAGTTCGTCCCTGATTTTTTCCGCTGTTTCTTCTCCGGGGGTCTCTTCCCTGACGGACAGCTCATCTTTGACCAGAAGGTCCCCTGACCGCCGAAAGAACCGCGCGATGCCTGATTTATCGCTTAACTTCATGACCTCTTCATCTCCTTCAGGCCGGTCTTTGGGTTTCCTGCTCCGTCTCCTTCTCGAATCATGATAAACAACCCCGAGGTCCCCGCCGCTCAGCGAGGCAAGGAGATAAACGTCTTTCAACCCCAGGACTTCATAGACCGTGTCGCCGATAAATTTGTATATCTTCTGCAAATCGAACATTATCGTAAGAGTAGAGCTGACCTGCCGCACCGTCGCGAAATAATCATAGCTCTTCTTGTAGAACAACCCGTCTATAACCCGCTGGATATAATTTCTGAGAGGATTGAAAAGCAGCGCGATGACAAGGGCGGAGGCTATATTGACCGCGAGGGAATCGACATGCACAAAAGCCGAAAACAGCCTGGTTATCGACATAACCATAACGACAAAAAGCCCCATGAGGAGCCCGGCGGAAAGGGAGTAGGCCATGCTCCTCTTGAAGACAACACTGATATCCAGAAGGTGATAACGGAGGATGGCATAGGTGGTAATTAGGCAGTAAATCGGAATAGTTAAATTTCCGAATGGATATATGCCAATTCCAAACATAGGGAAGAAATTCGTAACCCCACCTGAAAAACCTAATAATACCCCAATAAGAAAATAAAGGCTTTGTTTTTTCTTAACACCAGAATTATTAAGGTAGTAATTGATCAATTCATAATTCGCCCATATAACCAAGCTTATCCAGATAAAAACAAAGACCGGATAAATCAAATTTGTGGGTTCATTATAATAAATTGTGTTAAATACAAATTTCACTTTGGAAATTAACAAACCTGAAAAGTTTAAGATAATGAAAATAAGCCCTTGCAGATAAGCATAAAATATATATTTTTTCCTCTTAGCCTCAATATTACAAAATATGCAAATGCTATGGAAGAAACATACCGGAATAAATATTACTCCCACATGAGCTATTTTCCAACTCAATAAAGCAGATGAAGGAGTTGAAGCTTTTCCAATAAGAAAAGCACCAAGTCCCCATACAGCTATTACTATATTAAAAAGAATCCACATATAATGGAGTTTGGTTTTTTTATAAAAACTGACTATTAATGCTAATAATATGCAGGTTATCGCGAGCAGTAAGCCTGAAAGCGCAAATAAATTCATGAGTTACCTATTGGTCGACAAAATTACATTCTGATCAATTAATTTTTTCATTAATATATGATTGTGATCACCCGAATCATATACTATTTAATTTATCGAAACTTCACAATCAAAATTAAACTATGCCTCTTCTAAAAACTACAGCACCGTCATATCCCCCAAAACCACAAGCAATTTTTAAAATTGTTTTTATGCCTTTTGAATAAATTCCTTTTTTTAAAACTTTTATTTTTAGTTTCGGATCGGTCTCATCGCAGTTTAAAACAGGGGGTACAAAATCTTTTTCTAAAGCAATTAGCTGCAGGACAATTTCTAATAATGCACAACTACCGAGGTTATGGCCTATATAAGGCTTAAGAGTGGTGATAAAAGGTCTTTCAAAATTTTCTCCAAATATATCGGTAATAGCTCTTGCTTCGTACTGATCAATGATGCCGGTCCCTGCTCCATGTGCGTTTATCACATCTATGTCTTCTGGCATTACTTGGCTCTCTTTTAAGGATTCAAGTATAGCATTACGATAAAAACTGTCTCCCACCGCTGGCAATGTAACTTTCCAGCCCTCAAGGGCAAATCCACCTCCTAAATATTCAGAATAAATATGCGCATTCCTTGCAAGGGCATGATCATAATCTTCTATAACCATAGCGGCCCCGCCGTCACCAAATATAAATCCATCCCGATCCTTAGCAAAAGGTTTTATTTTTTTGTCCTTAGTGCAAAGCCCCAGCCGATCAAGCCAAATATGCTTATATATTCCCGGATAATCTGAACCAGCAACAATAACAATTTTATTCTTTCCACTCTTTATCGTTTGAGCAGCCGTCTCTATAGCAAATAACCCGGAAGCACAAGCATTATTTACAAATAAAGAAAAACCATGAAGGTTGAACGTCTTTGCTGAATGAAAAAGAAACATAAAAGTTTGTAAATCGTAAGCGCTCCTATCGCAAATCTCATATATTGTATTAAAAAAATATTGCTTGGTCATTTTATTATTTGCTCTTGTAATCTCAAATGAATTATCTATCACTTTAGAAATAAATTGCTCTAAGCCCGGATTTTCATGTGTAACAACTAAACCAATATCTTTGCCGTCCTTACAATCTACCTTACTGTCATCTAAAGCCAACTTTATAGAAGCCAGTAAAAAATATAAATCGGTTATTTCTTCTCCTTCCTTCCACCCTTTTATTTCATTAAGTCTCTGTTCATCTATGCCAAAATTATTTATATCAAATTCTCTTATCTTATGTTTGTAAAAACTGCACATATATTCATCGCCGATATATCCTTCTTCAAGCTCTACATTTGTTTTGGAATTAACCAAAGAATTGAAAATCTCATCTTTCCCCTGTCCAATTGAGCATAACGGCCCCACTCCTGTCACAACAACTCTTTTGTTTCTGAACATGTTATCTTTCCTAACCCTTTATTTTTTGTCCTTTTATTACAAGCATAAAAACAGGATCCTTTTTGCTTGATAAACGTCTTTTACTGCAATCAGCATTTGTAATCATTTCTATATTCTTAAAACCTGCCATCTCAAAATGTCTTTTCCAGGATTCGGTGGTAAGAAATCCAATATTTTTCCTTAATAGAGGATCGGTTTGTACATTGTAGTAGCTTTCCAATAAAGTAAAAATGAATTCCTGGGGAAGTACATATTCTTCTGACGTTCTGACTAATTCAGAAATAACCAAGATACCATTCTCTTTTAAAGCATGATGAATTTCCTTTAAAGAAAAAATTAAATCATGAGATACATGCAAAGCATTAACTGCATAAACAGCATCAAAGCTTTCTTGCTGTATTTTTTGTGAACTTAAAGATTTATTAAAATCCATTATTTTAAGTTCAACCTTATCTTCTAGTTCTGGAAATTGCTCCATAAGTATCCTGTTCCCGGTTCTCAAAAAGACTGGAGAAACATCCGAGAAGATATATTTTTCTATTTTATCCAAAATATTGGCTCTCTTATACGCATAAAACAACATAACAGCCGCGCCCCCTGTACCTCCGCCCAATTCCAAAATCTTACCGTTGTCTTTCTGTGGGAACCATTCAGCCATTCCATAAGCTCCATAAATATTAAACACAGAATAGCCGCCAAAATTGTTATTGAAGTAATTATTCCACAATTGCATTTTCTCTTTATAAAAAAGTAGTTCTATTCCGCTCTTATATCCTTTTAAAAACGACTCATACTCAAAAGCAATATTGTCAACCAGCTCTACAAAAGGATACCAGTTATTATCTAATTCTAAAATTTCACTGGAAATCTGTTTCGCCTGACTTAGAGGAATATCTCTTCGTAATTTAAAAAATATTATTTTGTTTTGCATGGTTTTCTCTAAATATCCGGTTTGCACTAAAAAATTCAACATCCAATTAATCGAGCATTTCGCTTGATCAGAAAAATCAAAGTGTTTCATTAATCCTTCGCAGGATATAAAATCAGATTTAATACAATCTGTAATATTAACCTTATGGAAAATCGAAAAGATTATATTTAATGTATAAAGGGAATGGAGATTATAAGCCTTGTAATATTTAGATGTAAAAACTGTTTCTAAAGAAAATTTATTCCGGTTTTTCATTTTATTAGATCATTTGCCCAATTTTTATACAAACTTTTTAATCACCAGGCACGAATTATTGCCTCCGAAAGCAAAACCGTTATTCAAGGCAACGTCTACCCTCTTTATTCTTGCTTTGTTGGGAACACAATCTATATCGCAAGCCGGATCCTGCGTCTCAAAATTAATCGTCGGAGGGATGATGTTTTTCCTGACTGTCAGACAACATGTCAACGCCTCAATCGCGGACGCCGCTCCCATGGGATGACCGAGCATTGATTTGATTGAACTGACAGGGATATCCTTGTATCTTTCTCTGAATACCTTTTTAATTGCAGCGCATTCGGTTTTATCGTTGCCCGGAGTGCCGGTGCCGTGAGCGCTTATATAATCGACTTCTTCTTTCTTAATGTCCGCGTCTTTCAGGGCCTTCAGCATCGCCTTCCCGATACCGTCCGCCTTTGAGGCAGTCATGTGGTAAGCGTCGCAACTGATGCCGTAGCCGCCTATCTCAGCGTGTATCTCCGCGCCTCTCCGCAAAGCGGATTCCAGCGATTCAAGCAGCAGCACGGCTGCTCCTTCACCGACAAGCATCCCTTTTCTGTTTTTGTCAAAGGGCCGGCATTTCTCGGGAGACATCGCGTAAATCCTCTGAAACCCGGTAAACGCGAGTTTTGAAAACGCGTCAGCGCCTCCTGCCACGGCAAAATCAAGCTCTCCTCTTCTAATGAAATCATATCCGTAACCTATCGCGTAATTGCCTGCGGCGCATGCCGTTGGTATAAGATAGTTCGGCCCGTGGATCTTAAAATAAGTAGCTATATTATTTGGTATGTTGTTCGCTGATGATTGCAGGATCTTCAGCCTGCTTAAATTTTCCGTCCCGGCTATAATCCATGCGTCGACTGCTTCTTCCAGCGGTTTTTCACCCATTGTTGTGCCCATGAATACCCCGGTCCTTTCTCTGCCGATCTTCCCCAGGGACAAGCCCGCGTCATCCAGTGCCATTGAGGCTGCGGCTATGGCCATCTGAGAGGTCCTGCCCAAAAATTTTATCCTCCGCCTGTCGATGAAATCCTCAGGCCTGAAATCTTTCACTTCACCGGCATAATGACATCTGTACTCTTTTGTGTCAAAGGACGCGACCCTGCTTATCCCGGATTTACCGTTGATTACCGAATTCCAGAAATCGTTCCTGCCGGTCCCAACCGATGAAACCACGCCGAGTCCTGTGACGACAACTCTTCTATTCACCATTTTTTCTTACTGCAAATACAAGATTTGCCTTTGCCGCAATCTCATCTTTTACATATATTACACAATCCGTAATTACTGCGTAGTCCAGAATTTTCACCTTAATTGCTTCTATTACAAGTCTGTCCCCGGGATATACCGGAATTAAAAACTCCGCTTTCACTTTGCCCATGTAATAGTCAGGTTTGGCGCCGGCTATTTCCGGCTTCGCGAGTGAATAAAGAAGGATGGAGGCCTGCGCCATCGCCTCAATGATCAGGACCCCCGGCATTATGGGTTTGCCGGGGAAATGTCCCCTGAAATAATATTCATCGCCTTTAACGTTCTTTACGGCAACGATCTTCTCGTCGCCGTGAATTTCCATTACCTCGTCGATGAAAAGAAACGGCTCGCGCTGAGGCAGGACGGATTCAATCTTCTCTTTATCCCATAACATATCAGTCCTTTTTCAGGTCCACGGTATATGCAACAATCTGACTGATGTTCCTTATTTTCGGGATGTCATTTTCAGGGACGATAACACGAAATCTTTTCTCAAAGGCGGCAACGATCTCAATTGCCTTCAGGGAATCGACATTCAGGTCGTTAAAAAAGTCCGCCTCCGGCGTAAGTTTCTCAACGGGGACCTCGATGATTTCAGAGACCATCTTCCTGATTTCCGCTT
>QZKO01000086.1 GCA_003599505.1 Nitrospiraceae bacterium
ATAAGCAACCAGGGCCAGACCTATAACAGCTATGAGCGAAAGAATGGCATTCATTTGGCTACCTCTTTTCTTTCAAATTCTATGACTTCATTATGGATGTCCTTATAGACACATTCTTCTTTGTATATTTCGTCGGCCTTCTGCAGCCTCCTGTAAGTCCACCTCTGCAGTTCGTTGGCCCTGAGCTGATAAAGCTTTTCACGGCATCCCATATAAATGTCAAACGCAAGGAGGGACACATCGTCTATTTTTAACTCGAAGTCCAGCAATTCGTCATGCAGTCCGTATGCTGAAATTTCAGTTTTCAACTCTCCTCTGACCGCCTCTTTTAAAAATAGAATGGAACGGACGCATTGAGATGGGGTGAAGTCCTGGACGGCGCGGATCCTGATAATATCGTCGAGGAATGAAGAAACCTTTTCTTCCCCTTCTCCGTGAAGGAGATACTCATAGATATTCTCTATCCCCTTGAATGTCGTTGCGCCGACAGGATTCAGAAAGGGGTTGTTCTGTCCTTTTAAAAACCTTGCGGTATCTGCTGGGTAGGTGCTGAGGATGGCGTCATACCATCTGTTCAAGACACCAGATTTTTTTTCCGAAAGAAAACTATATAGCTTCATCTCATGTCCCTGTGCACAGGGCGGTTTTAGCCACCCCTACCCACAACTTAAAAGGTTTACCAAAGAAAATGTTATTGCCTGCCGGTTTCTTATACGCAGCCGGTCGGCTTCGGAAGACCCGCGTACCTGCAGGCCTGTTTTGCGGGACCTGCCGGATACAGCTCGTAAAGGTATTTGGTATTGCCTTTTTCCGGGCCCATGGTCTTGCCGATTTCCTTGGTAAGTATTTTGATCATCGGGGCGATCTGATATTTCTCGAAATAGTCCCTGAGGAATTTTATTACTTCCCAGTGTGATTCCGTAAGATCGAGCCCGTCGTCCTTTGCCATCCTCTTGGCAATATTCTCATTCCATTCCTGCCAGTCCTGCAAATAACCCTCTTCATCAACTTCAAAATTCTTTCCCTCTACCTCTAAAGTCGGCATAATTGTGCTCCTTTCTTAATTTAAACGTTGTTGGTATCTTCTATGTTTAGCGGAAGATTTTACTTATGACAATCCCCGGAAATAGGTAAAACTATAATACAAGAAACATGCTGCGGTCAAATAAATAAATCTTATAAAACCATTTGTCTTTATTGTAGGGACGAGGTAACCCAGCCCCTACTTATCTTTCAACCTGACAAATATTATCTTGCCAGACCTTCCCCCCCTGCCTCCTCTCCGGCTGACCGTATTTGTATGGACATCGTAATCAAGGGTTTCAGTTTCATATTCCTCAGGCGTTAACGCCATCGCCTTATCAATATCTCCCTTGCACGCAAATGTCAGGGCGTCCAGAAATACCTCTCCGAGATTATGCCCCATCCGGTCCAGCGCGTAAACCGCCCCGCACGCGCATATGCCCCCCGTTATTTCCAGCGCCTTCATGGAGATATCAACAGGCGGCGCAAGATAGTTATCGCAGAAAGGACATTGTAAGGGTCGTCTTCTCATGAGTATTTAAAAGAATTTAACCACAGAGATACAAAGAAAGATTTTAAATTCGAAGCACGAAATACGAAACTCGAAACAATATCTAATGACCGAAATTCAAATGTCCTAAACAGGCATGGTTTTGAGCCTTCGGATTTTGTATTTGTTTCGTATTTCGATATCCGGATTTCGGATTTTTATTTTTTTCAGTGTCTCTGTGTTTTTAACCGGGTCACTTCGTCAGCGCGCTGAAGATTTTGCCGACTATACCGCCGCAGGCCGCGCCCAACAGCGCGCCGATCAGGCCGATCCCTAAAATTACAGCTACTATCCCTGAATTAATGAACCATTCTTTTGCAGCCCAGTCCTCGCCGAAAAAATTATGAACATCGTTCCTGACGGCGTCATACCAGCTTCCGCCCGGAGAAGAGCCCATCATGAAGTCCATTGACACTGCCACTGCAAGCCCGGCTACCGCGCCGAAAATACATCCGGCGAGAAGTGATATTTTCACGACCGGCTTCATTGCCGGGCCCTGCTGAATCTCCTGAAGCCGGAACAGGGGACGATCTTCAGTTTCCCTCTTTTCTGCACGGCGTCGAGTATCAGGTTCATCCCGAGATTGTCGCTTGAGATATGCCCTGCAATTACGACGTTCATATGCCGTTTTTCCGCTTCCTTGCGGTGGTCCTCGCTGAGATGCATTCCCACGATGGTGTTTACCCCCGAATTTGAAAGGCTCTCGAATATGTCCCTGGCGCCTTCGGTCCCGCCGGTCATGTCGACGAAAATCCTTCCGGCGCTCCTGTCTTTGGAGCCTAAAAGAATGCGGGGGCCGGCATTGTTTTTAGAGGCTTCTTTGTATTCAGGGATGTTTTTCAGGAGTTTCATTATATCGTCGAGGGTGTCAGGTTTTTTCCTGTCGAATATGGACTGCAGAAAACTTGCAACCATATTGTCCGCCGGCGTATGCACGCACATGAACGGTATATCAAGCAGCCTGGCGACGTCTACCGCGCGCGCGTG
This sequence comes from Nitrospiraceae bacterium, assembly GCA_003599505.1. Lineage (GTDB taxonomy): Bacteria > Nitrospirota > Thermodesulfovibrionia > UBA6902 > UBA6902 > SURF-23. Next base: position 2,561 of record QZKO01000086.1, read on the forward strand.
GTTGGCGGGAGAGAGCCTTCTCTCGACCTCCCTGATCCTGCCTTCAAGCAGCCCCTCCGCGATATTGATAGGCACGCCGAATTTGCTCAGGATGTCCGCCTGCATGTGCATGACTTCGTAAAAATTGGCGAACGCCTTCCCGGAGGGATGATGGGCGATAATCAGGTCGATCCTGGTCCCCTTTGACGAGAGCCTGTCTGCAAGAAGGACCTCGGCCGTCTCCATGTCGATCCCGACAAGGGCCGTTTTGATATCCTCTCTTCCCGTCCCGTGGAGTATCCGTGTGTCGGCATAAGGATTGGTCAACGATTCGGAATCGAAAAATTCCTTTTCTTCTTCCCCCATTTCCCTGCGGGCTTTTTTCTGTTTCAGGAGGGATTTCCGGACCGCCTTCCTGCCGCGGGGGTCCGCGTCCATGCCGGCCGACACTGCTGTTTCATAAATATCTTTGAGTTTCATTATAAAAAGAAATTTTACCGCGTCTTTGTATTCAGATTTTACTTTCGAGCATCTCTTTAACAAGACTGCTGACAAGTTTGCCGTCGGCCTGACCTTTTGTTTTTGCCATCACGGCCTTCATTACCTTCCCCACATCTTTCGGTCCCGCGGCGCCGGATTCGGCAACGGCTTCCCTGATTATCCGTTTTATCTCGTCAGCGCCGAGCTGTTGAGGGAGGTAGCTCTGAAGGACCTCAAGCTCCTGTTTCTCTTTATCCGCGAGCTCTGTCCTGCCGGCCTTTGAAAACTGTTCAATTGCTTCATGGGCCTTCTTGACAAAGGACCTGAGAACGGCGTAAATCTCTTCATCATCCAGAGAGGAGCCTTTTTCAATCTCCCTGTTTTTTACGGATGCCTTGACCATCCTCAGGATAGAGACTTTATTCCGGTCACCTGCCTTAAGGGCCGCTTTGAAGTCATCAGATAATTTCTCGGATATTTGCACTCTTACCTCGAGGGCGTAGTCCTGAACCTTTTACTCTTAATGGCCTTTTTCCTTGCGGCAATCGACTTCTTTTTCTTTTTTATGCTGGGTTTGTCGTAGTGTTCTCTTTTCTTTATCTCGGAGAGGATCCCTTCCCTTTCGCATTGTTTTTTGAATTTGCGAAGGGCATTTTCAAAAGATTCGTTTTCACCAATTTTCACATACGGCATTCAGTTCACCTCCCTCTTGATAAGAATATGAATAATATACATTTTGTCACTGAATTTAAGCAAGCACCGCCTGATTTAAGCATTTATTTATTGTAATAAACCGCCTTCGGCTTTATAATCTTTAATACCCGGCTGAAATATAAAAAAGCATTTAAACAGCACAATATCGAACAACAGGAGGCAACATGTCTGACGCAAAAAAGATCGACGTCTTGATGACGGAAGAAAGGACTTTCCCGCCGTCAAAGGAATTCAGCGGCAGGGCGCATATCAAGAGCATAAAGGAATATGAAGCACTATATAGAAGATCAGTGGAAGACATGGAGGGGTTCTGGGCGGAGATGGCTGATGAGAATCTGACATGGTATAAAAAATGGGATAAAGTGCTTGAATACAATTTTGACAAACCGGAGATCAAATGGTTTCAGGGCGGAAAACTTAACGTATCTTACAACTGCCTGGACAGGCATATAACTACCGTAACAAGGAATAAGGCTGCCATAATCTGGGAGGCTGATGACGGCAATTACAAGACCTATACATATCAGCAGCTTTATTATGAAGTAAACAGGTTTGCCAATGTGCTGAAAAAAAACGGGGTGAGAAAAGGAGACCGGGTAACGATCTATCTCCCGATGATACCGGAGCTTGCGATTTCCATGCTTGCCTGCGCGAGGATAGGGGCCATTCACAGCATAGTCTTCGGAGGCTTCAGCGCAGCGGCGCTCAGGGACCGGATACAGGACTGCAAGGCAAAGCTTGTAATCACCTCGGACAGGGGCGTAAGGGGGGGGAGGCAGGTTGCGCTCAAGGCGAATGCGGATGTCGCGTTACAGGAATGTCCTACCGTTGAAAAGATGATAGTAGTAAAAAGGACCGACGGCATCGATCTGGAGCCCGGGAGGGACTCGTGGTGGCATGATGAGATGAACGCTCACGGCATCGCCAACTACTGCGAGCCTGAACAGATGGACGCGGAAGACCCTTTATTTATTCTGTACACCTCCGGTTCCACGGGTAAACCGAAAGGTGTTCTGCATACGACAGGGGGGTACCTCCTTTTTACTAACCTGACGTTCAAATGGATATTCGATTATCACGACGAGGACATCCACTTTTGCACGGCGGATATAGGATGGGTGACCGGCCACAGCTATATAGTTTACGGACCGCTCTCAAGCGGCGCTACAAGCCTTATGTTTGAAGGCGTCCCCACATATCCTGACGCGGGGAGGTTCTGGAGCATCTGCGATAAACATAAAGTCAACATCTTCTACACCGCGCCCACCGCGATCAGGGCTTTGATGAGGGAAGGTGAAAGCTGGGTACACAAACATGACCTGTCGTCACTCAGGGTTCTCGGCACAGTGGGAGAGCCGATAAATCCGGAGGCGTGGATGTGGTACTACATCCATGTGGGGAAAGAAAAACTGCCTATAGTCGACACCTGGTGGCAGACAGAGACCGGGGGCATCCTTATAACCCCTCTTCCAGGCGCGATGACCTTAAAGCCCGGCTCCGCCAACAGGCCGTTCCCCGGGGTAGTGCCGAGGGTTTTGAAAGAAGACGGCTCGCCTGCCGCGGTTGATGAAGGAGGCTATCTTGTGATCGAAAAACCGTGGCCCGGCATGATACGCGGCACATACGGAGACCCTGAACAAAAGCGCGTGAAGGAAGTTTACTTTTCGAGATTCCCCGGCAAGTATCTCACAGGCGACGGCGCGCGTGTCGACAAAGACGGCGATTACTGGCTCATGGGAAGAATTGATGACGTCATCAATGTCTCCGGGCACAGGCTCGGGACCGCGGAAGTCGAGTCGGCCCTTGTCAGCCATGAAACAGTCGCGGAGGCCGCCGTTGTCGGGTTCCCTCACGAGATAAAAGGCGAAGGCATCTACGTTTATGTGACCTTAAAGGAAGGACAAAAACCTTCGGATGATCTGAAGAAGACCCTCGTCGGCCACGTAAGAACGGTCATCGGCCCTATAGCAACGCCTGACAAATTGCAGTTCGCGCCCGGACTTCCAAAGACCAGAAGCGGCAAGATCATGAGAAGGATCCTCCGGAAGATCGCAAAGGGGGACATAGAAGACCTCGGTGATACCTCAACCCTCGCTGATCCGTCGGTGGTGGATAATTTAGTGAAGGAAAGGCTGTAAAACCGGCGCCCTTGACATAAGCGTCAACCCGTTCTAAAATGAATCATTGTTCACATGAACCATCGTTCAGCAGATTCGCGCGTTATGAAAAAGGTTTCCGGACGGGCCGTTGTGCCGAAATCAAGGATATTGAAAGTCGCGCTCGACCTGTTCTCTTCAAAGGGATATGAGGAGACAAAGATGTCGGAGATCGCCCGGCGCGTCGGCCTGAGCGTCGGAGCGCTATACCTGAGGTTCAGGAGCAAGGAAGACCTTTGTCTGGAGCTGATCAGGGACCAGACCAAAGACTATGACGAGCTCGCCAGAAGGTTTACCGGGGCCGGCGTCGATCCCGTTCAGGCGCTCGGGGACTATATTGAATTCTGCCTCGAATACGCGTTCAGAAAAAAACAGCTCCTGTCCATGTTCATGAGGGAATACCGGCTCCATTTTATCGGCCCGCTGAGGAAGACTTTTCTGAAATCCCAGCACAGGATCATCCGGGATATCCTTGTCGCAGGGGCTGAAAAAGGCGTTTTCAGGCCCATGAACTACGATGATGCCGCTTTGATGATTTTTGCGGGCATCAGAGGCGTAATATTGCTGAAGATTATTTTCGGGACCGGAGACGCCAAAACAATGAGCAAGTCTCTTTTTCAGTTGATCACTGATGGAATAAGAAAGGACACTCAATGAAAAAAGCAGCATTGTTTCTATTCTGTTTTTTGGCCCTCATGCCGCATGCCGCTTCCGCCGTCGAATATGCACTCGACGACCTTTACAGGCTCGCCCTTGAAAGAAGTGAGGCTATAAAGATAGCGGAAGAGGATACCTACATCTCAATGCGCGAAAAAGACAGGGCCACGGCAGCTCTTTTTCCTAAGCTCTCGGCCTTCGGAAGTCATACGAAATACAGCGAAGAGAAGAGAGGGGCAGACAGCTTCATAATACAGCCGGAAAACAGCACTTCATGGGGGTTGAGGCTGGACCAGTCCCTGTCAACAAGCGGCAGGGAGCTGACGGCCCTGAAGATCGCTAAAGAATCAATCGTGAAAAGCGGATTTGATTATGATTCCGTGAGAGAGGAATATCTGCTTACCGTCGCCTCGGATTATTACGGGCTGCTGAAAGCAAAAAAGGCGTTTGAGATATCAAACGCGAATGTTCAAAGACTGACAAAACACAGGGACGCGGCACAGGTGAGACTGAAGGTAGGTGAGATTACGAAAACGGTCCTCCTGAGGGCGGAGGCGGAGCTTGCCGGCGCGCAGTCTGATTTGATAAGGGCGGAGAACAGTCTGAAACTTGCGAAGGTTGTTCTGGCAAGGACCGCCGGTATTGAGGGAGATTATGATGTAAAGGAGTCAGCGGTCAGCGGTCGGCAGTCAGCGGAGAAGAACGCTGAAGTTAATGAACTGGCCGCCGGTTGCGGGCTGACGACTATCGACTGCCTCAGACAGACGGCCCTTTCTGAAAGGCATGAACTGAAATCCGCGGAATCCGGAAAAGAGATAGCCCAGAAAGAAATCAGGTATACAAAGGGGCTGTACTGGCCCAGCCTTTCAGTTGAAGGCGTATATGCGAGGAGGGAAGATTCTCCGGCGTCCTTCTTTGCCAATAAAGAGAGCATCTACGGGGCCCTGAGGCTTGATTATCCCTTTTTTGAAGGAGGCTTGAGAAAGGCGGAGGTCAGGCAGTCAGAGGCAAGGTTCAGGCAGGCTGAGCACAGGCTTAATGATTTGAAAGATTCCGTCTATGTCGAGGTTGAAAACGCTTACCTCAACCTGATAACAGTGTCCGGTGTAATTGAAAAACTGCGGGCGGAAACGGAATACGCGGGTGACAATTATAACGCCGTAACAAAACAGTTCCAGTACGGTCTCGCGGACAGCATAGACGTTATCGACGCAAACACGCTCCTTGTCACGTCTGAAAGAGAACTTGCCAATGCAGAGTTTGATTATCAATTCGCGGTCCTGCAACTTAGAAGGGCAACCGGGACGCTGTTGAAGACGATCGTTGGTCGGCAGGGGCCGGTTTCAAACCCGGCCCCGCAATAATTGGACCCAGGAGAAACTTGATGATAAAGAAAACTTATGTGATATTTTTTATTCTTATTCTGCTGCTCCCCACGCTGCATCTTCCCGCCCAGGAAAAACAGCAGGCAATGCCTCCCGCGATAGTCGTTGTCTCGGAGACAGGCACAGGCCTGATTTCTCCTGAGAATGAATTTGTCGGCACGGTGTACTACCGGGAGGTCTCGGAAGTCGCCTCAGAAGTAAGCGGGCTCGCGGAACAGGCCGGTTTTGAAGAAGGACAGAGGGTGAAAAAAGGTGATGTCCTTGTTGTGATAGGAAGCGATCTCCTTGAAAAGACCATCCAGTCGACAAAGGCAAATTATGAGCTGGTATTGTCGGACCTTGAAAAGGAGAGAAAGAACCTGGAGCGCGCGGAGACCCTCTTCAGGGAGCAACTGCTGCCTGAGCAGACGTATGATGACAGGAAATACGCGGTAACCGGACTTGAAAAAAAGGCCGTATCCCTGAACGCGGATGTGGAGCGTCTCGAAGTTGAACTCAGTAAAAAAATCGTCAGGGCCCCCTTTGACGGTATCGTTATTAAAAAGCATATTGAAACCGGTGAATGGCTTTCTCCCGGGACAGCAGTAGCGGCTGTCGGGAAAGATGATTTTGTGGATATCGTTGCAGAGGTGCCGGAACCTGTTATTGCGTATGTAAAGAAGGGCATGGATGCAAAGGTAACAACCGGCGGCAGTGAAATGACAGGGAAAGTTTTTTCCATTGTCCCCAAAGGAGATGTATCAACAAGGACCATCCCCGTCAAGGTGAGAATAAAAAACACCGCGGGGCTTGTGGAAGGGATGGAGGCGCGTGTGCTTCTGCCTTCCGGCCGGAAAGAGAAGGCCTTAACAGCGCCGAGAGACGCGGTTATTACCGTCTTCGGCAGCACTGTTGTGTTTGTTGTTGAAGATTCAAAGGCAAAGATGGTCCCTGTAAAGGTTGTCGGTTATAAAGGAATGAGCGCCGGTATCAGGGGAGACGGACTCAGCGAAGGGATGAAGGTAGTAATTAAAGGAAATGAAAGGCTGCGGGACGGGCAGGCCGTTGTAGTACAGCAGGGGAAATAGGGTTCAAGGGGTCAAGAGTTCAAGGGAATGGACTCGCAATTTTTCGCTCGAACCCTTGAACCCTCGGCCCCTTATTTTAAGTTATGGACATCGTTCAGACATCAATTAAAAAACCTGTCACGGTAATAGTCGCCGTAATCCTGCTGGTCCTTTTCGGGCTGATAGGGCTTTATAAAATGCCTTATCAATTAAGCCCGGATGTGACCGAGCCGGAGATTGAAGTACGGACCGTCTGGACCGGCGCCACTCCCTACGAGATTGAACGCGACATAATCGAGGAACAGGAAAAGGTCCTCAAGGGCATACCCGGCCTGATTGAGATGGAAAGCTCCTCATTAAACGGATTGGGTACCGTCACTTTGAGGTTCAGGGTCGGCACTGATGTCGACGATGCGCTTCTTCGCGTCTCGAACAAACTCAATGAAGTGCGCTCCTACCCTGAAAATGTGGACAAGCCCGTCATCAACGCTACAGGCGCCGCCACTTCTCCGGTAATCTGGATGATATTGAAGACCTCGGAAGGCAATCCGAACCATGTCTACACCTACAGGACGTTCTTTGAAAATGAGATAAGACAGTACCTCGAGAGAGTGGAAGGGGTAGCGGACCTCTTCATCGGCGGAGGCACGGAAAAGGAGATGCATGTAATTGTGTCTCATGAAAAACTCGCCGCATACGGCCTGACCGTTAATGATGTCGTACGGGTCCTGAGGAGCGAAAATGTGAATGTCTCCGCAGGCGTCATGGGTGTGGGACGGAGGGATTACAGGATACGCACAGTCGGGGAGTTCAGGTCGCCTGAGGAAATAAGAACTATTGTAGTCAGATCAACAGGCCAGAGGCGCGTCATGCTTTCGGACATAGCGGACGTGCGGCCCGGATATGAAAAGCTCTCGGTCGCCATGATACACAACAGCAAAGACGGTATGGCCGTCGGCGTCAAACCGGAAGCGGGAACAAATATCCTCGACCTGACCAACAGGGTTGAAGAGGCCGTCAACCGGCTCAATGAGAGCACATTGAAACCTGAAGGTATATACCTTGACTGGGTGTATGACCAGCGGCCGTATATCAACAGCGCAATCGGTCTCGTGAAAAAAGACATCCTCATCGGAGGACTTCTGGCGGTTGTTGTGCTCCTGATCTTTCTGAGAAATTTCTCGTCAACGATCATAACGGCGTCAGCGATACCGATAAGCATTATTGGGACCTTTATCTTCATGCAGGCCATGGGGAGGAACCTGAATGTCGTGAGCCTTGCCGGGCTCTCTTTCGCGATCGGCATATTCGTGGACAACGCCATTGTCGTGCTCGAAAATATCGACCGGCACAGGAAGATGGGGAAATCGCCGTATGACGCTTCTTACCACGGCGCAAAAGAGGTATGGGGCGCGATCGTGGCGTCCACGCTGACAAACGTCGCGGTCTTCCTGCCTATCGTGTTTGTAAAGGGAGAGGCGGGCCAGTTATTCAGGGACATCGCGATTGCAATGACCTTTGCAACAGCCATCAGCCTTTTCGTATCGAT
>QZKO01000073.1 GCA_003599505.1 Nitrospiraceae bacterium
ATATTACCATGGCCCAGGCCGGGGCCCTGGAAAAAATACTGGGGGTCAAGGTCTACGTCGGAATGCGTTACTGGCGTCCGTTTATCGAAGATACCGTTGAAGAGATCATCAATGACGGCGTTGACAACCTCATAGTGCTCAGCATGTATCCTCACTATTCAAAAGCGACTACCGGCTCCTCTGTCGCAGAGTTCAAACGGGCGATATCCAGGGGCAAGGGACAAGGGGCAAGGGGCAAGGGGCGGCAGGATATCCAAATTCAGTACATTAAGCAGTGGTATGATTTTCCTCCTTATATTGACGCCCTTGCTGAACTCATTGCAGAGGGTTTAGAGGAATTCAGAGGACATGATTTTGACATCCTCTACAGTGCCCACAGCCTTCCTCAGTCGTTTATTGATGAGGGGGACCCTTATCTGGAACATATAAAATCCACCATTTCAGCAGTCAACTCGCTGCTCCTCAACCGTCGTCCGTCGCCCCTCAGATGGCATCTCGCATTTCAGAGCAAGACAGGCCCTGTCAAATGGCTGGAACCGACGACAGAGGAGACGCTGAAAAAACTCGCTGACGCGGGCTGCAGGAATTTATTTGTGGTGCCGGTCAGTTTTGTATCAGACCATATCGAGACACTCTATGAAATAGACATCCTTTATAAAAATCTTGCTGAAAAGCATGGGATAAATCTTAAAAGATGCCGGGCGCTGAACACGTCCGGGAAATTCATACTTGCACTGAAAGAGCTTATTCTGGAGAAACAGGGTTCAAGGGGTCGAGGATTCAAGGGAGAAATACGGTTATGAAAAAAGTAGTCGTCATCGGCGGAGGCTTATCAGGCTTAACGGTCGCTTACGCCCTCCTTCAAAAACGACCGGACCTTGATGTTTCCGTCTATGAAGCGGACCACAGGCCCGGCGGGAAGATATGGACAGACAGAGCGGACGGTTTCCTCTGCGAGAAAGGCGCAAACGGTTTTCTCGACAACAAGCCGCGTACCCTCGAATTATGCAAAGACCTCGGCATTGAGCCGTTACGCAGCAATGAGAATTCAAAAAAACGCTTTATCTTTCTTAACGGGAAGCTTAATGCGCTGCCGGAATCTCCCCCTGCCTTCATTAAATCCGGACTCCTTTCCCTGCGCGGCAAGCTCAGGATATTGCTTGAATATAACTCCCCAAAAGGTCCGGAAGATGAAACAGTCGCCGACTTCATAATCAGGCGTCTCGGTAAGGAAGCTCTCGAAAAGCTTATCGACCCGATGTCTTCCGGAATTTACGCGGGAGACCCTTACAGGATGAGCATAAAAAGCTGTTTCCCGCGCATCAAAGAACTTGAGCAGGAATACGGGGGGCTTTTAAAGGCGTTATTGAAAATACGGAAAGAGAAAAAGAAAGGGGCAAGGGGCAAGGGGCAAGGGGCAGGTGAAAAAAGGGCCTCGGTCGCTCCCGGAGGCACATTGACTTCATTCTTTAACGGGGCACAGACACTGACGGATTCACTCGCGGCAAGACTTGGAGACAGATTGCATATCGGGGTCCCGGTCCACGGAATTGAAAAGAGCGGGGACAGGTACCGGCTTTATTCACCGGGAGAAACCGTGGAAACCGACATTGTAATCCTCGCAGCGCCCGCTTATGCCGCCGCTGCAATAGTTAAAGATTTTGACGGCGGAATCTCAAAAACACTTTCAGACATCCCCTACCCTCACGTATCTGTTGTCTGTTTCGGATACAAGAAAGAAAAAGTCGGACACCCCCTGAACGGTTTCGGTTTTCTTGTGCCCCGCATTGAGGGACGGAAAATCCTCGGCACCCTCTGGGATTCAAGCATATTCCCTAACAGGGCGTCAGAGGGGCACGCGCTTTTAAGGACCATGGTCGGCGGGGCCAGGTCGCCGGAAACGGCTATGCTTGATGACGATAAAATCATAAGCCTTGTCTTTGATGAGCTGAAGCCGGTGCTCGGGCTTCAAAAAGAGCCCGACATCATAAAAATCTACAGATGGGAAAAGGCAATCCCGCAATATCTCCTCGGGCATTCAGGGAAACTCCGTCTTCTTGATGAAAAATTGAAAGCATATCCGGGACTGTACCTGGCAGGCAATGCCTATCGCGGCATCGGAATGAATGACTGCGTGGAGAACGGGTACAGACTGGCGGAAGAGATAGCCCTATCATAACAGCGCCGGACCGCACCCCATCGCGTCAAAAGCGCACACTATCCTCTTTTCCCTCTCTACCCTGTCAGGAGGCAATTCTTTAAATTCAATTCGCGGAGCGAGTATTTCCAGCGCCTCTCTCGAAGGGACAGCTTCCAGTCCCTCTCCTATGGTTTTTCCTGAAACAGTATCAAGCACTACGGCGTCAGCGCCGTCAGTTATCACGGCAAACGGGACCTGATAAGATTCAAGCAGCCGGGCGCAGGCCAGGGCCTGTCTCTCACGGGACACCAGCGTGTCAGCGGAGCATTTTATTGAGACCAGCCTTTTGCCGTTCAGTCTTATAACAAAGTCCACTTTTGATTTTCCGGGTCCGCTGCCTGTTGTGACGTCGAACTCGGGGTCAAGCTCTATTTCACTGACTGAATACCCTTTATTCTCAAGCAGCAATCTTTCCACCGCCTGTTTCACCGCGATAAGATTCTCCGAGGCGGTCCTGCTCTCCGATTCAAGGAGTGATTCAATGGATTCTCTTCTGTCTCCACAACCTTCAGGCAATTTAAATTTCATTCACTCTCCCGTCCTTCAGCGCCTCAATTATCTTTCTTTCCGCAACAGGATAGTATGTTCCTTTCTGCAGAACGATTTATTAATTATATATAATTTTTTCGGGAATAAAGAAGAGGGGGGTTACTAAACGAATTTTTTGACAACGACTTCCTGCGCCTGCGGTCCGTTCTCGCCTTCGATAACGGTAAACTCAACTGGATCTCCCTCTTCCAGCGCGCAATCGTCACCGTCGCAGCAGACAGCGCTGTAATGAACGTAAACGTCTTCTCCATGTTTACGGGCAATAAAGCCGTAACCACCCGCGCCGTCATACCATCTTACAATCCCGATTTCACGTTTCGGCATAAGTTGTCAGGCCGGCTCTTTTCATGATATACGTGAAACATCAGCCGCTTCCTTTTTAAGGTATACGGCACAAAGGGGATTTTTCTTAATACCGGCAAAGTTATGTCCTGGTCTGATCTGCTCCGCAAACAGTACACTGAGCGTCTTTCCATGTCTTCAGTTTCCTGAAATCCATATTCATTGTATTGAATGCCAGCATTTCGGAATACAGGGGTTTCCCGTATCCTGTCAGCAGCTTTATCGTCTCAATGCTCATCAGGCAGCCGAGGATTCCCGATACAGCGCCGAGCACCGGGAACCCCAGCTCCTCCCATTCAGGATCGTCTTCGGGATACAAACAATTTAGGCAGGGGGTTACATGAGGGACGATATTGAAAAGATAGCCTTCCATGCCGTTCATGGCAGCTTCGACCATCGGGATGTCCCTCCCGACACAGGCCGCGTTCAGTATCCTTCTTTCGTTAAAATTGGGGCGGGCGGAAAGGGTTATCTGTACTCCATCCAGAAAATCACCAATGTTGTCTCCTGATATCCTTCCATCAAATATCTCAACCTCCACGTCGGGATTTATTTCTCCGATTGTCTTTTGCGCCTGCACGACCCTGCTGCTGCCTATCCATTCATGCTTCATCAATATCTGCCTGTTCATATTGGACAGAGTCAGATTTCCGTAATGGGCAAAGACCATTTTCCCTATCCCTGCAACGGCAAGATAGATTGCCGCGGTCCCGCCGAGACCTCCGATGCCTGCAATCAGCGCGGTTGAATCCTTCAGCTTCCGCTGATGTTCCCCGGTGAACCCGTGAAGCATCAATTGCCTGCGGTAACGCTCCATTTCCACTTCAGAGAGCCGGCTGTTTCTTTCAGTTAATAATTTCACAATATTCTTCCCCGATCCTCGAATGCAGGACCTCAAGCTCCATGTCCTTGTCCTCTCCAAGCTCGCCGCAGGCATCCGCCCTGCACTGCCTGCAATGCGTCATCTGGGGAATGTGCTTTCTGCATTTCCTGCGTATTGTGTTTAAAGCTTCATGAGACGGCCTGTGTAAATGTTCAAATTCAGCCTTCGGGATCAGCGGCATGATATTCATAAGGTCGGCCCTCCTGTGCGCGGCAAACCATGCGGCAAAGGGGACCTCTTCTTCATTGATGCCGGGTATGAAAACCGTGTTGACCTTCACAATAAGCCCCGCCTCAACAGCCGCTCCGAGTCCTTCCCACTGATTGTTCAATAAACATTCTGCGGCTTCTCTCCCTTTATAAAGCTTGCCTTTGTACAATACCCGGGAATATATTTTTTCAGCCGTCTCAGGGGTCACTGCGTTGATGGTAACCGTCAGACTGCTTACTCCTGCCTTGACCAGATCATCAAGCCTGTCGGAAAGCAGAAGCCCGTTTGTCGAGACACAGAGCGTCAATTCGGGATATTCCCTGTGGACCGCACTGAATGTCTCAAATGTCGTGTCATTTGTCAGAGGGTCTCCCGGCCCGGCTATGCCAATAACAGTCAGGCGCTCATTCCTTTCAACCAATGACCTGACCCTTTCCAATGCTTCATTGGGCGACAACACCCTGCTTGTAATGCCCGGCCGCGATTCATTGGCGCAGTCATATTTCCTTAAGCAGTATTTGCACTGAATGTTGCAGGCAGGCGCAACAGGCAGATGTATCCTGCCGAATATGTTATGGGCCTCCTGTGAGAAACATGGATGCGTATTTATGATATGTTTTTTGTCCCTGTGCTTAAGAATTGTTTTCATTGCAAACCTCTATATGCACATGACATCTTTTTGTGCAAATCTTTGAGCAGGCCTCGCAGCCGATGCAATTTTCAGGATGCGCGATAGACATAACCTTGTTGCCCATGTCGTCTCCGTACTCATCTTCCCCTTCAAAGGGTTTCTCAATGAGCTCAAGCACGTCTCTGCTGCAAACCTTGTAACAGCGTCCGCAGCCGATGCACTTCTCCACATCAATTGATTCAATAAATTTCGGCGTCCATGTTTGTCCGCTGCGTGTGTATCCGATGATTGACATAATTCCTCCTTCCCTATGAAATCGCCTCTCCATCCCTCTCACCCGTCCTCACCCTCACTGCGCCTTCAACAGGGGAAACAAATATCTTTCCGTCTCCGCGTTTTCCTGACCGGTTGACCTTTATAATTGATTTAACAATCTTGCTTACAACATCATCAGGTACAATTAGAGTGAGCAGGCGCTTCGGCACATAAAGGGCAATCTTCGGCAAGGTATGCTCAAGCGCATACGTGGATGGAGTCGGTTTCAATTTAACGGTCGTGCAGAAACTCTCAGGCATTTCAGAATCCATCTCCGCGCACATCGCGCCCTTTTGTTTTCCTCTTCCGTCTACGCTCTGGATTGTCAGTGAAGAATATCCCAGTTCATCAAGCGCATTCTTCGTTTCAGGCAGCTTGTCTCTCCTTATAATTGCCGTAATCTCTTTCATATCACCCGACCTCCTTGTTCTTACTTTCTACTTCTGACTTCTCACTTCCCACTTCTTACTTTATTTTGTTCACAACCCCGCCTCCCCTGTCCTTACCGTATATGCAGCCTCAACCGGACTTACGAATATCTTTCCGTCACCGATAAAACCTGTCTTTGCCTTGTCATGAATTATTCTGACTACCTTTTCAACATCTTCAGAGCCAACAACTGTCATGATGAGTGTTTTGGGAAGCTCGTCATAATGCACCGGACCAACCTGGAGTCCCTTTTGTTTCCCCCGTCCGAATACCGGCATCTTTGTCAGCGACGGAAACCCGGCCCCCTCTAATGCCAGAACTACCTCCTGTTCTTTTTCCGGCCTTATAAATGCCCTGATCATTTTCATCTTTCTTTCCTCCTTTTTTAGCTATCAGCATTCAGCCGACAGCTATCAGAAAAATATGATTTGAAGTGTCTTTGCTGAACGCTGACCGCTGATCGCTAATTGCTGTTCATCGCCTTCCTCAGCCACGGCGGCGGAGACGTTTTTACTGTTTCAAAAAGTTTATGCATTGATTCCTCAATGGATGTTGTCTCTTTTATCTTTATTGGCATTATCCCTTTTTTCACAAGTCTCGCTGCCGAGGGACCTCCAATTTCCGTAAGATAGATAATCTTGCAATCCTCAAGCTTATCTACTTTCATCCGGACCCTGTCGTCATGGATCTGTCCCATATCTTTTGTTCCTTCTATTTCCGCATCCCTGCCGTCAGCGAATTTTCTTTTCTCAAGAAATACGTAACCGTCCTGCATCAATTCGTATATGACAAACATCCCTGCCCTGCCGAAATGTTCATCAACATTTATTCCGTCTGTTGTTGCAAAAGCCACTTTCATAAATATTCAACCTCCTGTCTTTTAAAAAATCTGATTTTGCTCACAATATTCCGCCATATCATCAAGGGCCTGCAATATGGAGCGTGCCGCCTGTTTCAAGACACCTTCAAATTTGCCCATCACGCTCCCCCTTCCTCAAAAAAATATCAGCCGTTTCATTTATCATTGCAAGAGTTCCCCTGTATCCGATTGTAGTCTTCGAATTGTTCCCGATAATCTTATAAACTGGAAAACCTGTCTGATACAAAGGGACGTCAAGACGCTTTGCCGTGTCTTCAGCGTGTGAGTTTGAAATGAGCAAATCAAAATCGCCGGCTATCGAAAACAGGTCGGAGACAACCACTTCTTTCGCAAGAATTCCCCCCGTGCTCTCCGCGTTCTGAGGAATGACCGCAAGCGTTATCTCTGCGCCCATCTCCTTAATCCATCTTGAAGTCTGAATAGCCAGATCAGGTTCAAGTGCGATACAAACCTTTTTGCTTCCGAAATAAAAATGCGCATCCCTCATCCCGTCGATCAGTATCCGCCTCTGCCTTTCGTATTTGTCCGGAACAGGATTAGCGCTCAGGAATGCAAGCATCTGCATGAAAATTTCCACATCCCGCAACCCTGAAAGGCTTTCAAACACTGAATATTCAATGCCGGACTTTTCATTCAATAGTTTTGCCGGTAACTCCATGCTCGCTCCTATGGCAAGTGTAAACGCGGATCCCGGCATTCTCTTTATGTCTTCAACGTCAGTCCCTCCGGCAGCGAGAGCAGAAAATCCCTGCCTGCTGCCGTCAAGCGCGGAAAGGTCGGGAAGTATAATCGGCCTGAGTCCGAACGATTCAATGATTTCTCTCAACTCCGTAAAATCAGAGGGCGTCAGATGAGAGCCGGCAAGGACATTGATCTGATTAGAGGAAGGGGGCAAGGGGCAAGTCAAAATAGCACCCAACAGCGCTTCTACTGCTTTTGCGTACCCTATTTCCAATCCGCCTTCATAATCAGGAGTGGATACATGGACGAGAATGCATTCTTTATCTTGACCGCTGATTGCTGACTGCTGACTGCTGACTGCTGTTTTCACGTCATCCCCCTTTACCTCAGAGAGCCCTGAAGTCAGAATTCCGACAACATCGGGGTTGTTTTTCTCTATAATCCCGTTGACTGTCTTAATAAGATTTCCATCACTACCCATCACCACGTCTTCGGTAAAAAGTTTTGTGCTTTGCAGCGCAATCGGTTCTCTGAAATGTTTAGTTAAAAGCACTTTTCCAAGAAATGTGCAACCTTGCGCCCCATGAATAACAGGCAGTGCCTTATCTATCCCCTGAAAGGCTATCGCAGCGCCGATGGCCTGGGAATGTTTGAGAGGATTAACGGCAACACTCTTTTCCTGGCTTTGGAAATAAGTCTTATTCGACATATATGACCTATGCCCTGCATAAAATCTTATGCTGTTGCTTATCTGCTCAGCTAAATTCACCAGTCCTTCGTATCCTGCATAAGCTATATGTCTTTCCTGATTCACATCCACGAAAGGAAAACCTTCCTTTATAGCGAGATACTGATTTCTTCCGCCTGCTACAAGAATGTCAGCGTTTCTCTCTTTCAAGAGTCTCAGGAGATTTTTAGGCGTCACATCTTCAACCAGCGGCACATCTTCGCCAAGTATCTCTTTCATCTTCTCTTCGTCTTCAAATGTGCTCTTCTTCGTGCCGACAGCAACTATCTCAATCCCCAGATCGAGAAGCGCGGAAATAAAGGACCAGCTCTTCACCCCGCCGGTGTAGAGGACCGCCTTTTTGCCTTTGAGATGAGAATATGATTTAAGCTTTTCATTAAGCTGTCTTTCTTCTCTTGTGATGATTGATTCTATTTTCCCTTCCAACCCCACCCTTGCCCATTGTCCCTTGCCACTTGCCCCTATCATTCTCAACGCCTTCGTCATCTCTGTTTTTCCGAAAAACGAAACTTCAATGTAAGGAATGCCGTATCGCTTTTCCATTTCTTTTGCGACATTGATAAGCGCCCGGCTGCACACGACAACGTTCAGCTTTGCCCGGTGCGCGTATGTTATTTCCTCAAATGTCGAATCACCTGTAATACGTGAGAGAATCCTTATTCCGGCATCCTTCAAAACCGGTTCAACAAGCCACAGGTCGCCGGCGATGTTGTATTCTCCGATGAGGTTGATTAACCCCCCTTTATCCCCCCTTAAATTAAGGGGGGACAGAGGGGAATTACCGGTCCCTATCACATAATCAAGCAGTACCTCGCCTGCTATTCTGTTCCCTAAATTCTTGGGTCCGACAAAGCCCGGCGCATTAACCGGAATAACGCGGATGCAGAGCTCTGCCTCAGCTTTTTTGCAGACGGATTCAATGTCCTCTCCGGTCAGTCCGCTCACGCAGGTTGCATACACAAATATTGCCTTCGGCCGGATCTTTTCAGCTACTTCAATAATTGCCTTATACAGTTTTTCCTCAGAGCCGTAAATAATGTCCATCTCCGTCATGTCTGTTGTAAATCCCATTTGATGCAGGGGCGTATCGCGATACGTCCTTACCTTCGATAACGTGCCTCTTCCTTCCCAGGTGTTTCCGCAGCACGCGATCGGGCCGTGAACAATGTGCGCCGTATCCGCAATGGGCTGGAGCACAATCATGGCGCCGTCAAAGGCGCAGGATTCGCCCCCGCGTGAACGGCAAATTTTCTCCTTCTTCTCCCGTTCACATCCGCCCTGTGTTAATTTGTCTATGCTTGTTATCATCACAAACCTCACCGTATCACATCAAAGCTCGTTGTGTTCATCGTCTTTCTGTCCATCTCATCAAGCACCGTATTCACAATCCAGTTCACAAGATTTAATACCCCCTGATAGCCGATAATCGGATACCTGTGGAGGTGGTGCCTGTCAAAAAGCGGGAAACCGATCCTGATGAGCGGCGTGCCCGTATCTCTCCAGAGCAACTTCGCGTATGAATTACCTATGAGAAAATCTACCGGTTCAGTGAACATCAAAGACCTCAGGTGCCACATGTCTTTATGGATATAGACCTTGCCTCCCTGTCCAAACGGACTTTCATGCAGGATGGCTTCGGCGTCTTCCCTGAATTTTTTGTCGCCGTTTGTGCAGACAATGTGCACCGGGACCCCTCCCATCTCCAATAAAAAACTTATCAAACCGGGCAGGAGGTCCGGGTCACCGACAAGGGCAAACCTCTTCCCGTGAACATAGGGATGCGAATCTATCATCGCATCTACTGCCCGGCCCCGTTCGTCCTCAATTTCATGCGGGACCGGCTTGCCGGTAATTTTGCTTATCTCTTCAAAAAACCTGTCCGTATTTTTTATGCCGACAGGAGGAAGCGCTGAAACAGGCTGGCTCCATTCCTTGCTGATATAGTCCAACGTCTTTGAAGTCGAATATTTCTGGAGCGCAACGGTTGCCAATGCGTTAATCGAATCCGCCGCGTCCTCAAGCGGCGTGCCTCCAGGATAGAGCTTGTACTCACCGGAATTGGGAGAATCATATATATCGCTCACGTCGGCGAGTATCGTATGCTTTACATCCATTATGTCGAAAAGCCTTTTCATTTCCCGGTAGTTGCCAGTATAAGTATCAAAGCCGGGAATGATATTTATCTTTCCATTCGGCCCGCCTTTCCTGCCTGCCGTAACGGCGGTGAGTATGCCTTTCATCATGTTGTCGTATCCGGTGATATTCGAACCGACAAAGCTCGGCGTGTGCGCAAAGGGGACCGGCAGCTCCTGAGGGATGACCCCTTTTTCCCGCGCGGTCCGTATGTATGAATTCAGGTCATCGCCGATCACCTCTGCCATGCATGTGGTTGAGACAGCAAGCATCTTTGGGTGATAGAGTGTATATGCATTCTCTAATCCTTCGAGCATGTTGTTCAATCCGCCGAACACCGCGGCGTCTTCAGTCATGGAAGTGGA
>QZKO01000049.1 GCA_003599505.1 Nitrospiraceae bacterium
TACGGGGTGATCTCGATGTCATCCGACCTCTGCCCCGGGTTCTTAGTTTAGAGCAGCTTTATCACTTATGTCACTGTCCAGTTTCTCCCGGCCAGCTCTCGAACCCCAATATGCCGGCAAACATTATGGACAAGGTGACCGCTATTATAAAGAATATGATGCGTGAAATTGTTTTTGAGATTACATCCCTGGAAAAGCCGATTCTGAAGAAGCCCACCTGGCCCTTTAAAACCGGCATGGCGATATCATAGATTTCTTTATCGTTTCCGGCTGACAGCAACCGGATTTTATATGAATCTCCGGAAGATATCCTGTTAACTCCTATTAAGTCCATGGGAAAATCCTTACCGAATGTATGAGACAGTATTTTGTGTTTGTGGTCAGTGATAAAAACATATTCCACGTCCTTTTCCGTGGTCATTATTCCGTCAATGGTAGCCTGGAGAGCAACGGTATCTTCAATTATAATTAAATTGGCGACTTCCCAGACCGCGTGTTTTGCAATGGAAATTGCCCTCTCCCGGAGCTCGGATTCAAGCTTCTGTTTAACGACGACCTGCACCAGCAGGATTATAGTTACGGAAAGCAGGAGCGTCAATAATGTGTAACCGATAAGGAACTTGGTCTTCAGGCTTATAAACTTCATCGTCAATAGGCTCTCTTTTTTTCGTTAACGGTTTCTATCATGTTCCGCGCGGAAGCAAAGTCGGCGTCATCTGCCCGGACGAACCTGTCGATCATCATGCCTTTAAGTATTTCCCGGCCCTTCTCATCATTGTGCATCCCGGTGAGAATTCCCGATATATTTTTCTTTAATTCGGGCGCCAGGGTTTTTCTTGCGATAATCGGAGGAGACGCGAACGGCCTGGACTTCAGGACAATTTTTGTCTGGGAAGTGTACCGGGGATTTGTTTTATCAAGATAATCCCAGATAAGTCCGTCAACTGCCGCGCCGTCCACAAACCCCTGGGCCACGGCCATTATGGATTTATCATGCCTGTTGGTATAGATGTATCTGCTGAAGAAGGTATCGGGGGTCTCGTTCAGTTGTATGAGCAGATAGGTCGGGAATGTTTTTCCGGTATTTGAAAGGGGGTCTACAAAAGCAAAGCTCCTGCCTTTCAGATCGGTAAAATTATTAATATCGCTGTCCTTGTGCGCGATAATGTATGAATGATACACGGCCCTGCCGTTGATCTGGGGCATTGCCAGAAGCTCCGCTCCCGCCTCATCGTGCACTACCACATAGGCGCCGGTGCATACAAAGGCGATGTCCGCATTGCCTGTCTTTATCAGGTCGTTTGTTTCAGTATAATTTTTTCTGTCCATTAATTTGATGTGCATATCAAGTTTATCTTCCAGATAATTCAATATGCCCTTGTAATAGGCGAACCCTTCCTCGGGGGTAATCATGGACCCGATCGCGACACGCAGTATTTTATCTGAATGGTTTTCTCCCTGATCAAGGGCGGACCTTTTTTCAAAGTCCACTTTTTCAGGATTTTCTTTTCCGGTGCATCCGGTTATAAAAGGCAGGATAAAAACCAGCGATAAACCCAGAAAATATTTCAATGCTCTGAAAAACATAGCGCCTCCATGTAAACAAGCTGTATTGGCCCCGGGCTGAAAGATTGCCCCGCGGTCTCCCATATTATATACGATACGGAGATGTCATATAAACCTGTAAAAAAAAGCGCCGCGGATGAACACTGACAGGCACAGATAAAACAAAAAGGAGGGGGCTCGCAATTATGGGCGTTTCGCCGTGACCCGCTGAATAATTTCCCTGACCAGCGCTTCAATTGTAGCCGCTGCGGGCATAATACTGACTTTGAGTCCCGCCTTTTCAACAGCCTTTGCGGTGACGGGGCCGATTACCGCGATCGCAACGTCCTTCAGGAGGATATCCGCGTCTTCTCCGGCTATCTCCATGAAATTATTAAACGTCGCCGCGCTGGTGAATGTCGCTATTGTGACTTTGCCTTCTTTTAAAAACCTCTTTACCCTCTTGCCGTGCATTTCAGGCTTCACAGCCCTGTACGCCGTGACCACGTCTATCTCGCCGCCGAGCTCGCGTACTTTTTGCGGAAAGATTTCACGCGCGGACTCCGCCCTCGGCAGAAGCATCCGTAATCCTTTCAGTCTTTGTTCTTTGTTCTGTGTTCTTTGTTCTTTGGAAAATGCATCAATCAATCCTTCCGCGTTAAATTCTTCCGGCACCAGGTCTACCTTTATGCCGTAATTGTTTATCGCCCCGGCCGTCTTTGAGCCGACGGCGCAGACCTTTATCCCCTTCAGGTCCCTGATGTCCCTGTCTTTTTCTCTCAGTCTCTGGAAGAAGTATTTCACGCCGTTAACGCTTGTGAGTACCAGCCAGTCATAGGATGTGATTTTGTCTATGGCGTTATCCAGCTCTGTCCAGTCTTCCGGAGGAACAATTTTTATCGTATGGAATTCTATTATCTCGGCTCCCATATCTTCCAACTGTTCAAAACCGGCGGAGTGCTCCCTTGTAATCAGAATGCGCTGGCCGAAGAGGGGTTTTTTCTCGTACCACTTCAGGACTTCTCTCAGTCTTACGACCTCGCCGACCACCATCACGGCAGGCGGTTTAATATCGCTTTCCCTGATCAGGGCGGAGATATTTCCCAGGTTGCCGACGACCGTTGTCTGATCGGCCCTGGTCCCCCATCGGACAACAGCGACCGGGGTTTCAGCGCTTCTGCCGTTTTCAATAAGTCTCCGACATACGGAAGAGATGTTTTTTACGGTCATGAGGAACACTATTGTCCCCGCGCCGGTTGCGAGTTTGGTCCAGTCGATAGAGCTTTCTTTCTTCTCCGCGTCTTCATAACCCGGCACTACGGCAAGCGAAGAGGAATACAGTCTGTGTGTAAGCGGGATGCCCGCGTACGCAGGGGCCGCTATTGCAGAACTGACGCCCGGAACGACCTCAAATTCAATCCCTTCCTTTGCCAGTTCTTCCGCTTCTTCCCCGCCCCTGCCGAACACAAACGGATCGCCCCCCTTTAAACGGCAGATGACTTTCCCTTCCTTTGCCTTTTCAACGAGGGTCCTGTTTATCTCATCCTGCGTCATAGTATGATGCCCGCCGCGCTTGCCGGCATAGATAAATTCTGCGTCTCCGCTTATGTAATTCAGGACCTGGGCGTTCAGGTGGAAATCATAAATGACGACCTCTGCCTTCTGAAGGCATTTTAGCCCTTTAATTGTGAGAAGGTTGATGTCCCCCGGTCCCGCGCCGACTATGTATACTTTGCCTTTTTGCATGGTATCCTGGAAGTGTTATTGATGATAACATAATCGTTTATTGTTCGGGTAGAAACGGGAAAAGGGGGAGGGAAGGGGAAGGGGTCTGAGGTCAGGCCCCTTCGTATTTCTTCATCCGCCAGTATTCAGCGTTGAGTGTTTCGACTATGTAATCGATCCTGCGGGTCCTCAGCAATTTTCCGAATGCGTCGAGGAAGACCTTCGGATGTTTGAAGAGGATGCTGAACAGTATCGAGTAGAAGCTTATGTTGCTCTTGCGCGTGAAATAATTTTTTACAAAGAACGCGTTCTGCAGTTTTCTGCGTATGTCCCGGAGCTCCTCTTTCTGAAATGTTATTGCCATGAGAGGCAGTTCCGGCTGCCTGTGCGCCCATATCTCTGAGAAAGGCAGGTTGGGATCAAGCCATCCGTTTTTGATGGCCATCTCATAAATGTCCGTTCCCGGATAAGGGGTCAGGAAATAGAAAGCGGTGTAATCCGCCTCAATATCTTTTGCTACCTGGAAGCTCTGCTCGATATCATCCCTCGTTTCTTCCGGATTGCCGATAATAAAAGTAGCAAGGGTCCTGATATCAAGCTCTTTGCACATTTTAAAAGAATGTTTGATCTGCGAGGTCCTGTCTCCGGCGCCGCCTTTGCCGAGGACCCTGAGGATCTTTTCAGAGCCGCTTTCAACACCGAAATCAAGCTGTACCAGTCCTGAAGCCTTCATCATCTTCATCAATTCCATGTCGGTCTGGTCAACCCTGGACTGGCAGCCCCATTTAATGTTCAGGTTTCTTCTCTTTAATTCCTCGCAGTATTCTTTCACCCATTTGGGACTAAGCGTAAAAGTGTCGTCACAGTAATAAACGCCTTTCATGTCATAGTTCTTATAGAGATGCTCTATCTCGTCCACCACGTTTTTTACGGAGCGTCTTCTGGTCTTTCTGCCGAAGATATTGTGACTGCCGCAATAGATACATTTAAACGGACAGCCCCTGCTTGTAACAATAGTTGTCTGGTTTTTGGTCGCGTAACCTCTTATGATTCCGGGCGGCTTGAGATAAGGCGTCATATCAATAAGATGGCGCGCGGGGAACGGGATAGTATCCAGGTCCTGTATCATTTCACGCCTGCCGTTGTCTATGACACTGCCGTTGTCGCGGTATATAACGCCTTTTACCCCGGCAAGTCCCTTATTGCTCCCCAGGTTCCCGCATACCTCGACAATAGTGTCTTCACCTTCGCCCACAACGATGAAATCCAGCCCGAACTCTTCAAGTGTCTCTTTGGGTTTCACGGTCGTGTGGACGCCGCCGGAGCAATACATTTTATCAGGCATTTCTTTTTTCAGGTTCTTCATAAGATTGAAGGCCCTCTGGTATCCTACGGTCAGGAAACTGAGTCCTATCAGGTCCGGATTAAAATCCTTTATTTCTTTGATCATGCTGGACTGGTATTCAGGGTCCGAGTCGTAAATCTGGACGGCATGCCCTGCCCTTTCCAGAACAGCGGCAATATACATAAGACCGAGGGGCGGCACAACGTTATTGCCGTCCAATACCTGTGCATTTACCAACGTTACTCTCATAGTTCCCTTCCCCTTTTCTATTGAAAATTATTAACCGCAGGCGCTGCACCCGCATCCGACCTTCAGGGGCTTGGCGCCTTTCATGGTTACCGAATAAAACTGTATATATTGAACTTTTTTGTAAAGGTAATTTTTTATTAACTGGACATCCGGGAAACCGGCGTTTTCAGCGGACTCCTGGAACCTCCTGTCAGTGAGCGCTCCCGAGAGGCAGGCGTTCCATAATTCCTTGTCCCGCTTCAGATAACCGGGAACGGGCTTGTCGGAAACTATATCGGAAATAATGAACCTGCCCCCGGGTTTCAATATCCTGTATATCTCGTCAAGGACTTTGGTCTTGTCCTCCGTCAGGTTTATAACGCAGTTTGATATGACAAGGTCGACTGAATTACTTTCAACAGGGAGCTCCATTATATTGCCTCTTCTGAATTCAACGACATTATAGCCGAGCACCTTTGCGACTTTTTCCGCGTTGGCTGTCGCTTTCTCGACCATCTCATCGGTCATGTCTATTCCGATGACCTTCCCGTTTCTGCCGAGTTTTTTCGCGGCGATAAAGCAGTCAATGCCTCCGCCGGCGCCGAGGTCCACTATGGTCTCTCCTTCTTTTATGTCCGCCAGGGCCGCGGGGTTGCCGCATCCGTAGGAGACTTCAAGGACTTCATTTGGAATATGTTCCAGGTCTTTCGGGGTATAACCCGTAGGGCAGTAATAATCAGCCACCGGCATATGCGCGGCTTTTGAAAATTTCTTTTTCACGGTCCTGGTCACATGTCCTTTTATTTCAGGTTTGCAGACCTCTTCGTCGTCTTCAACATCCACTGACAGAACACAGGAGCAGTGGTAGCAGCCGACATCAAATTTTTTATCAATGGATTTAATCCCCGCGCCGAGATGGGATGGAAATTTTGAGTCCATCGCGTTATAGACAAGTGGTGTCGAATAGCCCTGTCCATCCTGTGAAGGTACCCCTTCCGAGGCGAGCTCCCAGATAATATCTTCAAATAACGCCTTATATGTTGAACAATAGGGGTCCCGGGCCGTGATTGAACCCTTGCCGGTTTCAACTTCGCTTCCATAATAGCTGTGGGAGGTGCACCCTCCGCCGCAAAAATATTCAAGGTAGCAGGTCCTGCATTCAGGTTTATTCTGAACGCTGTTTTCTCTCCCTTTTTTCATGACCTTTGAATCCAGCCAGATATCCTTAAGGGACTTCTTTCTTACGGAGCCCGCGTTAAAGGCAGGGTCGCCGTTCAAGGACGCGCACGGATAGACATGACCGTCGGAATTCACGCATATTTTTTCGTAGCAGTTGTTGCACAAATCATTTTTCCTGCCTCTTTTGGCGCGCACGCGGACCTTCAGGGATTCAATATTGTCCAGAATAACTTCCTGCTCCTTATATGTCTTTTTCAGCTTCCGCATAGTCCGCGCGATGTTTTCCGAAGGCACAAGCAGCTCGTTTATGTTACGCGCGCCTCTGCCTTTTGCATGCATCCAGAGTATATTATGTTCCTGGATGCCGAGCTTCGACAAAAAACGCGAGGTCTTTCCGATCTCTTTTTCATTGAATTTGCTGATAGCGGTTGAAACGACCGGGACTATCCCGATGCCGGTCAGGTTTTTAATGCCCTTTACCGCGGCGTCAAAACTCCCTTTTCCGCGCAGCTTGTCATGAACACCGGCATTCGGCCCTTCCAGGCTTACCTGGAGGACAAGTTTCGGGCCCATCACCTTTTTCAGCTCCGCAATCTTTTTGTCATCAAGCAGTGTGCCGTTTGTAAGGACAATAAGCTCGCGTTTTTTTGCTTTTGTAATATATCTTATAAGCTCGAATATCCCGTCTTTTATAAAAGGCTCGCCGCCTGTGATATAAAAACGTTTGACGCCTGATTTGACCGCTTCGTCAACGACTCTTTTAAACTCTTCGGTTGTCAGTTCCTTCTTCAAACCCCGTCCGGCATCAACAAGGCAATGTTTGCACCTGAGATTGCAGGCAAGGGTGTAATATAACCACAATTCATCCAGTTTATATGGAGCAATTGCCTTAGCCCTGCCGGGATATTCCGGTCTTTCAATCTTCCTGTCGGATACGAATTCAAGCAATCCCGCCGCATTGATAAAGTCGGAAACTTCTTTTCCTGCCTGTTCTGCCGCTGAAGGA
This sequence comes from Nitrospiraceae bacterium, assembly GCA_003599505.1. Lineage (GTDB taxonomy): Bacteria > Nitrospirota > Thermodesulfovibrionia > UBA6902 > UBA6902 > SURF-23. The sequence continues at coordinate 7,029 of QZKO01000049.1, forward strand.
GGTATATTGTATTTTTTGCGGACCGCTGCCTGAATACCCGATAATGTATGTTTGCCGTCGCAGAGCTTCAGAATATAGGCCCCGGTATGATTTACACTGATCCAGTTAGGTAATTTAGGGTCGATAAACAGGGATATCCCGTCTTTCCTCTTTTCCAGATGCTCCGGCATGAATAAAATATCGTCCGGGAAGAACGTTTTTATGACAGGATTTGAGACCTTCCAGTAATCCAGGCTGTATTGTTTGATTCTTTCGTCCCTGCTTGTATCACAACATGCTTGCGCCATTTTTTTAAACTCCGTGAATTTTGTTACGCGTCGCGCAGTTGCCAATGCAACCTGACAACGAGCTCGTTCCTGCCTATATAACCGGTTTATAAAGCAAATCAGAAATAATCATATCCAACTTATTAAACGGGGGAAAGACCCGGAAACTTGAGAAATCGAAAAGAGATTACAGGTATAAAATAAAAACTTGCCGACCACAGTCAATTATAACCATTTATACTGAAATAAACAATATTTCATTCATTAAATTATAAAATTGTTATGCGTCATTTAATGCTGCTTTGATATAAGACCGTAATTCGCAAGAACAACTCTCAGTTTCTCCCTGTTTTCGCTGCCCATCTGACAGAGCGGGAGCCTGAATTCTTCCTCTATCTTCCCCATCATGCTGAGAGCGGTCTTAACGGGAATGGGGTTCGTCTCTATAAACATCGCCTGGTTCAAGGGCTCAAGCTTGTAATGTAATTTTCTCGCTTCAGCGATATCACCCTTCTCCCACGCCCTAAGCATTAAAGAAACATCCCTTGGGGCAACATTGGCGGAAACGGAAATAACTCCCCTGCCGCCAAGCGCCAGCAGTGTCAGGGTAGTGAAGTCATCACCGGAAAGCACCGTTATTCTGTCTCCGCAAAGCCGGAGGATATCGCTTACCTGTCTCATGTCTCCGGTGGCTTCCTTGATGCCGACGATATTTTTGACCCCGGCAAGCCTTGCTACTGTATGGGGAAGCATATTCACCGCCGTGCGTCCCGGGACATTATAAAGCACGATGGGGATATCGACTGCTTCCGCAACAGCCTTGTAGTGCCTGTACAGGCCTTCCTGTGTGGGCTTGTTATAATACGGCGCTACCAGAAGGGCCCCGTCCGCTCCCAGCTCCTTTGCCTTTTTTGTGATCATGATTGTCTCGTCCGTAGCGTTTGCGCCGGTCCCGGCGATGACCGGGACTCTTTTGTTGACAGCCCGGACCGTGATCTCTATGACCCTGTAATGCTCTTCATAATCAAGTGTAGCCGACTCCCCTGTTGTGCCGCACGGCACAATGGCGTCGGTCCCTTCGCTTATATGCCATTCAATAAGACCGGTTAATGCCTTTTCATCCACTTTCCCGTTTTTAAAGGGTGTGACTATAGCGACTATTGAACCCTTAAACATATATCCTCCCGTGATTGTTATTTTTTATAAGGTTAAAGTTTATGCCAAATTTAACGTAAGGTCAAGCCGGAAATTAGAATATCTTATTCACGCCCTCCTGTTGAAATATTTTTCCCTTTAGCTTATATTAATAAGTCTGCGGAGTTACCGCTTTGTTGTCCTCGCTTCACCTAATTTCAAGAGGATACATAAGAAGGGATTTTATGCGCATAAAAAATGCGTACAATCTCTAAACTCTGTGTCTCAGGACTGTGTGTTTTTCAGAAGTTTTTTTGTTTCAATAAATTCAGGTGATCCGGATAAAGATCCTGGAGAATTCAGAAGAGAAAGGGGTGATTTATTATGTCAGGGAAAGCAAAATCAAAGACCGATGTGTCCGCGAGGGCTGATGCCAAGAACCTGGCCCGGCTCTGCAGAAACTGCGGAAACAAGGTGGAAGTTGTCATGGCCGTCTCGCCGACAGGGAAAAAGAGCATGAGACGTCTTTGCTGTGGAAACTGACTTCATGCCTCCTGCGGCAGCGTGAAACCTCCTGCCGCAGGAGGCATGAAGGTTAATAGGGGAAGCCGGGACCGCCCCTTTACTTATTCCGTTTGTCCTTTATGTAAACCGCCTTGGACTGACCTACCCCCACGATACGCTCTTCGATTTCAAAGAGTTTTGTTGCGGCAACCAGTTCACCGAGCTTGCCGTAACCGTAATTACGCGGATCAAAATCCGGAGACTGTTTGGCGATATTGCTTCCCACCGTGGCGAGATGGGCCCACCCGCTTTCGTCCGACGAGGCCTCTACGGCGTTTCTTAAGAGGTTGACAAGCTTCGTGTCCTGTTTGAGCTCATTAGTGGGTTTTCTTTTTATGGACGGACGGTCATCTTCTCTGGATACCAGGACCTCCGTATAAACAAATTTGTCACAGGCGGAGACAAAAGGCTCCGGCGTTTTTTTCTCTCCGAACCCGTATACGACAAGACCGGCCTCCCTTATTCTTGAAGCCAGCTTGGTAAAATCGCTGTCGCTCGAAACTATACAGAAGCCGTCAAATTTATTTGTATAGAGCAGGTCCATAGCGTCAATTATCATGGCGGCGTCCGTAGCGTTTTTCCCTACCGTATAGCGGAATTGCTGTATCGGCTGAATGGAATGAAGCAGTAATACGTCTTTCCATCCCTTCAGGTGAAACCCGGTCCAGTCCCCATAGATCCTCTTGACGTTTGCAGTCCCGAATTTCGCTATTTCAGCCAATAATCCCTCTACAATCGAGGGTTGCGCATTGTCCGCGTCAATTAATACAGCCAACTTCTGTGTCTGCCCGTCAGTCATGATTTCTCCTTGTCCCTTTATCCCAGGTCGGTGGCATTCGTCATCTGGTCAAAGAATTGTGTGACTTTATTCTTTTTGTCCGACTCCATATGCGCCATGGCAGTCCGCGGGTGCTGGTTCAGTACGCCCGTGACCATGTAAGGGATATAGTATCCCCAGTCTATCTTCTCTGTCCATGGAAGTATCTCAGCCTCGATAGCCTCGATAAGCGGACGCACCTTGAACTTGGGGTTCTTCAGGAACGCGATAAGGAGCTCCAGCGGGCAGTTGCCGGCTCCGCGGCCTATGCCGTATAAGCTCGCGTCAAGGTAATTAACTCCGGCAATGATGGCGGATATGGTATTGGCAAAGGCCAACTGCTGATTGTTGTGGCAATGGATTCCTATAGTCTTGCCGGGCAGGCGCTCCATGTATTTCTTTGCAAGCATATCTATGTCTTCGGAATAGAAGGCGCCGAAGCTGTCCACTACATAAATTATCGG